>SLLP01000007.1 GCA_007133995.1 Balneolales bacterium | reverse complement strand
TTGACAGCAGGGGAGTTTTGCTGAGATCGGTAACCGACTATCGCCCATGGAACAGATTTATTGAAACACAATTTTTATATGATGCCAATACGGAACGGCGCCCGTTGCTTCAGGAAGCATTTATCGAGGTAGGACCCGAGTTGGGTCAGTATGTCTGGATTGATCTGAATGATGACGGAGTGCAACAGGTGGATGAGTTCTTCCCGGAACAGGGTCCGAACGAAGGTACGTTCATCAAGCAGCTGGTGCCGTCGGAGGAGCTTTTTCCCGTGATTGCATTGCGAGCGCGCTGGCGGACAACGGTGAACCCCGAACAGCTTATTGACCCGTTTGATGCCAGATACTCCAGTTGGCTCCATTTCCTCTCGGGAATACGGTGGCATTCACTGATTGATATCCGGGAGGAAAATCGTACCGAGCAGCTTGAGGATATCTACCTGATGCGCCTGAACAACTTCAGAGATGATTCGCTTACCATCAACGGTCGCATCTTTATTGAGCAGGATGTAGAACTGTTCCGGAATAACCCGCGGCGTGAGCTCAGGATTACGGCCGATCGCATGCGATCACAGCAGCGCCAGGCCAGCGGACTGGAAAATAGCAGTTCAGATAACATCCGGGTCAGGGCAGGAGGTCGCATATCACGGCGTTACCGTGTTATGACTACTGCGCAAATTGGCCGGAATGAAAACCGAAGTGAAGCATTTGCATCCCGCAATTATACCATCAAAGGCGGAGAAGTGCGACCAAGGCTCGATATTCGCTGGAGCCAGAGATTACAATCGGGTGCCGGTTTTTCCCTGCTGAACAAATCCGACCATTTTGCGGAGGATCCGGCACGAGTACGCGGATTGACTCTGCAGACGGATTCGAGAATGACATTCGGGCGTCGCCTTCAGACGTCGGTACGGCTGGAAAGACGCAGTTTTACCCTGTCTGGCGGTCCATCAACCAGCATGGGGGAATTTGAGTTGACTGACGGTGCCGGGATCGGCCAAACATGGGCCTGGTCTCTTCAATCAGATTACCGCATAAGCGACTTTCTGAGGGCAAGTCTGCAGTACGACGGGCGTACGGTACCTTCGAGACCTGCCATCCAAACATTGAGTTTTACTGTCAATGCTGTATTTTAAGAGAGGGAGAAACATTTTTTATTATTTTTTCCCCGGAAAAGTTGACGACAAGATATACTTGCCGGATGATATGCCCGTTAATCTTGAAAATTTATAAATATTCATCTTTTTCTATTTAATGCGATGCATATTTTTCAAGATTTTGTATTATAACCTTACGATGTTAAAGGCCGTCAGCCTATATCTGTATGTGATGGCAGTTTTTATAACTCCTGATGCATGTGCACTTTGACATTTGATGCAAAATAACCTATAATCACCCTATTGTAATTGTCTTATTAAAGAATTCAAAATTAGGAAATAATCGGAGAATCGTATGACCCTCTCGTTTAGTGCACTACTTTTCCAGGGCGCCCTGGAAGAAGGCTTATTCAACATGCTCGTGGGATATTTCAACGAAGGCGGTCCGTTTATGTGGCCCGTACTTATTGCACTTATCCTCGGACTTGCCATTTTTCTTGAGCGGCTTATTACGCTCAACAGAGCCGATATTAACACCCGTAAATTCATACTTGATGTGAAAGAAGCCCTGCAGGAAGGTGGAATTCAATCAGCTGAAGAGCTTTGTTCCTCCACCAGGGGTCCGGTTGCTTCGGTTTTCCAGGCTGGCCTTCTACGCGCCGACGAAGGAATTGATGCTGCTGAAAAAGCAATCACTTCCTACGGATCTATTGAGATGAGCTTCCTCGAAAGAGGGCTTGTCTGGCTTTCTCTTTTCATTGCCATCGCTCCCATGCTCGGATTTACCGGTACGGTTATCGGAATGATCCAGGCGTTCGATGCTATTGAAGCGGCCGGTGACATCTCACCCAGCCTTGTGGCCGGCGGTATTAAAGTAGCTCTGCTTACTACAGCATCCGGCCTGATTGCTGGTATCATACTGCAGGTCGGATACAACTATTGCGTTTCCAAAATTGACCGTCTCGTTGTGGACATGGAAGAGAGCTCCATAGTACTGGTTGACTCTATTGCACTCCTTCAGCAGGGTAAGCAGATCATCTCTGACGAGGAGCGTGCCGAGCGTGATGCCGGTAAAAGCGATACCTCTGCTGAAGAAGGCAAATCCGATTCCTAACCACTTATTTACCAATACACATTTATTATGTATATACCTATAGCAATCGGACTGATGCTTGCATTGGTAGCCATTGGAGTCGCATCCATGATTGGATTTGGTATTAAGAATATTGTTCAGGGCAAGCAGGAGCTGATGAAGATCGGTGTTTACCTGGTGCCTGCCCTGATTTTTTTAATCTCCTATCTGATCTCAGGCGGTGTAACCGATGCTGCTATTCTCACCATGCTGATCACCATGGCCATTCTTGCGGTCATGCTGGTTATCACCGGTCTGCGCACCACATTTAAATTCTGATTTCAGATATGCAATTAAAAAAACGTTCTCGTGAAACAGCGGAAGTTCCTCAGGCAGGGATGGCAGACATTGCCTTTCTGCTCCTGATATTCTTCCTCGTTGTTACGACCATTGACGTTGATACCGGAATAGGCATGCAGCTCCCGCCTCCTCCTGATCCCGATCAGGAACCGCCACCGATACGTGAGCGGAACCTCATGAATATTCTGGTCAATGCCCAGGGCTTTATCCTGATCAACGAAGAACGTGCCAGTTTGCCGGAAGTAAAGCAGCTGGTCATGGATTTCGTTGATAATCAAAATCGCGCCCAGGATCCCAACCTTGCAGAATCTCCGCGTCAGGCTATCGTATCGATCAAAACCGACAGGCAAACGCCTTACGAAATTTATATCGATATGCTGGATGAAGTGATCGGGGCCTACCGGCAGCTCAGGGATGAGGCCTCCATGAGAGAATTCGGCATCCAATATCGGCAGTATAGTGCCCGGGTAAGCCGTGAAGACAACGTAATTCGTGAAATGTATCCACAGAATATCTCTCTGGCTGAGCCGGATCCGGGATCTTAAAATTATCCTGATTTAATTATGTCAAAATTCCAAAAAAAACAGGCCGGCACCAAGCAGCAGGTGCCTACCGCTGCCATGCCGGACATTATCTTCATGTTGCTTATTTTCTTCATGGTGGTAACGGTATTGCGTGAAGTTGAGCTGCAGGTCAGAGTTGACTTTACACGTGCTGACAACATCGAGAAAATCGAACAGAAGCGTCTGGTTAGCTATATTTATATCGGACCTGAAATTCTTGGTGGAGGCCAATTCGGTGATACACGTGTTCAGATTGACGATGCACTTGTCGACGATATCTTCGCCATTCGGCGGATGATGTACGATAAGCTGATGGAAGAACCCCGGCTTATTGTCTCACTTCGCGTAGATCAGAAATCGGAAATGGGCATTGTAAGTGATGTGCAGCAGGAACTCCGCGAAGCGGGTACGCTGCGTATCAACTACTCCACGTTGAGGGGAGCACAGGCCCCCATGTAAGAAAATATGCGAAACATGCATCGTAAAATGCAGATTAGACTTCTCTCAATGTACTGATAAACTCAATGTTGTAACTCTTTAAAGGCAATCCGGTCACCTCTGGATTGCCTTTTTTTCTGATAATTACATGTCAACTTCGCCAACAGATAAATCCATCTCAAGCATTGGAAGAAGCGGCCTGCTCAGGAATATCGCCGGGTTCTCAGCGTTCCGATCAGAAAAAGTCGAACAGGGCATCGGTGATGACGCCGCTGTCCTGAAATGCGATGAAACACGCTACGGACTGATATCCAGCGAGACATTTGTGGAGGGCGTTGAGTTTGACCTCACATTTATGCCATTTCACCAGATAGGTGCAAAGGTAGTTTCTGCAGCTGTCAGCGATATCTATGCGATGAACGGTCAGCCCCACGCTATACTGATCAATCTCGGAGTGCCGAACAGAATTAATACGGATATGATAGATGATCTGTATAAAGGCATCGGAATGGCCTGCTCCGATTACGGCTGTCAACTTTCAGGTGGTGATCTGACCGGATCGCACAATCCACTCATCATTTCAGTAAGTGTATATGGTGATGTAACCCATCAAAAAATTGTTTACAACCGGGGCGCCAAGACAGGTGATGCCGTTTGCGTTTCCGGCGATCTCGGCAGTGCCGTTGCGGGTCTCAAAGTACTTTTACGGGAAAAGAGGCATTGGGAAGAGTCAGAAGATCCCGTAATGCAGCCTGATTTGAGCACATGGGATTACGTTGTGAAGCGTCAGCTTGTGCCGGTTGCGAAGAAAGAGGTTATCGAAATTTTCCATCAAAAGGGGATTAAGCCAACGGCCATGGTCGATGTGAGTCAGGGCCTTCTTAACGACCTCAGGCGCATCACATCCAATTCGAAGAAAGGGGCTTACATCTATCAGGCCGCACTGCCCATAGATCTGCAAACCCGCAACGTTGCTAACGAAATGAAAGAGGACGTGGATAAATATGCCCTCTATGGCGGTGAAGATTTTGAGCTGCTGTTTACACTGCCCGAAAACCAGGTGAAAAATCTGGCCGATGCCTGCAATGACTTCACAGTGATCGGTAAAATAACCGGTGATTCGGATCGGATAGAAATGCAGACTGCCGAAGGGGATGTGATTGAATTTGATGACCCCGGCTGATATCTGAAAAATTGCGTATCTTGCAATTATGGCCAAGAAAAAAGACCCCTCTACAGATACGTACGAGCCCAGGAAAAAAGAAGAGAAAAATCCACGTTTCCCCATCTGGATTTACCTGATACTCTTTCTTGCACTCCTTGCCATTCCCTACCTGTCCGTATTTCCGGATGGTACCAAACAACTCACATACAGCGAGTTTTTGAATCATGTGAGAATGGGACATGTTGAACATATCACTATCATCGACGGCAAAACAATTGAAGGTTTCTTTCTTGAGGATGCAGTTAAGGAAGGTCATATCACCTATGAAGAACCATCCGGGCCCAGATGGTTTGAGTCCGATGATGAAGATAAAAAAGCGACTTACCCGTTTACCCTGACCATGATTGAGGGTGATGAAATACGGCCGCTGCTAGATGAACACAATGTAGCTTACGATGCTCGCTTTGGTGGAAACTGGTTCAGCAATGTTTTCATATGGTTTATCCCTCTTATGCTTATCATTGCCTTCTGGTTATTCATATTCCGGAGAATGAACCCCGGTTCGCAGCTCATGAATATCAGTAAAAACAAGGCGTCCCTCTACGACCGGCAAAGTGAGCACAAAATTACCTTCAGGGATGTAGCCGGTCTGGAGGAAGCAAAGGAAGAGGTAGAGGAGATCGTCGCTTTTCTTAAAGATCCAAAGAAATTCACCAGGCTGGGTGGCAATATTCCTAAAGGAGTTCTACTCGTTGGCCCACCGGGTACAGGAAAAACCATGTTGGGCAAGGCCACCGCCGGTGAGGCTGATGTTCCCTTTTTCAGTCTCAGTGGTTCCGACTTTGTCGAAATGTTCGTAGGTGTTGGTGCCTCGAGGGTTCGTGATCTTTTCAAGCAGGCCAAGGAAAAAGCTCCCTGTATTATTTTTATTGATGAAATCGACGCCATTGGTCGCAGCCGGGGTAAAAACCAGGTAACAGGCTCCAACGACGAGCGTGAAAATACATTGAACCAGCTCCTTTCTGAAATGGACGGGTTCAACACTGAGAAGGGAGTTATCATCATGGCGGCCACCAATCGACCGGATGTTCTCGACTCTGCGCTGATGCGCCCGGGGCGATTCGACCGGCAGATCCTGATCGATAAACCCGATTTAAAAGGCAGAGTGGAGGTGCTTCAGGTCCACACCAAGAAACTGATAATATCCGACAATGTGGATCTTCACCTGCTGGCATCACAAACACCGGGATTTGCCGGAGCGGAACTGGCCAATATGTGCAACGAAGCCGCTTTGCTGGCATCACGGAGAAACAAGGATGCCGTGGAAATGATTGATTTCCAGGATGCAATCGAACGCGTTGTAGCCGGACTTGAAAAGAAAAATAAAATTATAAGTCCGAATGAACGTGAAATTATTGCCTATCACGAGGCGGGTCACGCCATCATTGGCTGGTACCTGGAGCACACTGACCCGGTTATGAAAGTCAGTATTGTGCCAAGAGGATTTGCGGCACTTGGATACACTCTCCAGACACCGCTTGAAGATCGCTTCCTGATGACAACCGAAGAACTTGATGATAAAATATGCGCACTGTTAGGCGGACGCGTGTCGGAAGAAATTATATTCGGGAAAATTTCAACCGGAGCCCGAAACGATCTTGAACGCATAACGACACTGGCCTATGCCATGGTAACCGAATATGGCATGAGCGATGAACTTGGCAACATATCTTACCATGATCCTTCAGCGGAAGAAGGGGCATTTTCCTTCCAGAAAAAATTTTCCGAGTATACAGCAGAGCGAATAGATGATGCCATTCAGACTATCATTAAAAGAAATTATGATCGGACAAAAAAGTTGCTTCTTGAGAAAAAAGACAAGCTTGTAACCCTCTCAAAAGCGTTGTTGCAAAAAGAGATACTGGGTTCTCATGACCTTTTGATGCTTCTGGGTGAACGTCCTTATGGAAACTATCCTGTGAATTTACCGTCGCCGGAAGCACGTAAACAGGGTCAGGATTCGTTAAACAAAACGGAAGGATCAGCACTCACGGAAGATGAACCGTTTAAGCAGAATCACAAAGCAGAAACATCATCGGATGGTTCTGCAATGAGAGGAAACGAGTCGGAAAGATCAGAAGCTGAATCGGAAAGATCAGAATCTTGATTTCTAGATTTTGCTTTACCAAGGAACCTTTTCAGATATCTTGAATGTTGACGTAGCTCCAACATAACATATATACCTTACTGACGGATTGTGGTTTACGTCACTCGAAAAGAACATTTCACAGCAGCTCACCGGCTTCATAATCCGGACAAAAACCCGGAGTGGAACCAGGCAACATTCGGACCATGCAACCATCACAACTGGCATGGCCACAACTATGTGATCGAAGTTACAGTTGCTGGTCAACCTGATCCGGAAACCGGATATGTTGTGGATTTGGGCAAACTGAAAAAAGTAATAGAGGACCGGATTTTGTCCAAATGTGATCACAGGAATCTTAATTTGGACGTTGACTTTCTGGAAGGTGTTATTCCCTCCGCAGAAAATCTGGCGAAGTTTTTTTTTCATGAAATGGAAGATGATGTAATGGCAATCTGTAAAACCGGCTCTCTGCACTCCGTCAAAGTCTTTGAAACGGAAAGGAACATAGCCGAATACAGAGAATAATAAACCATCTATCGACAAAGCAAAATGATTACCACGACACTCAAACGTTTTTACGATCCAACCTTCACA
>SLLP01000083.1 GCA_007133995.1 Balneolales bacterium | reverse complement strand
CAGTCAGCCTGCCGTCAACCAGCGCAGCCATGCTGCCTGCTGGAGCGGACTGGAGCGCATACTCAGGCTGTATCGGGAGACGGAGGAACAACACCATGCCTGAACTTTGGAGAATCCTGGTACCGCTGCTGATTGCACATCTTTTGACCGATTTTGTGCTGCAGACCAGGACGATGGTCACTGCGAAAAGTAGCAGGAATTACGGGTCCGTCTGGCTGTACATTCATGCCGGTATCGCAGGCGCGTTAGCGTACCTGCTGACGGCCATGTGGAGCCTCCATTATATTTTCTGGGTGACGGCAATCACCCATCTGGTCATCGATGGCTGGAAAAACGCGCGTGCCAATCCCGAACGGACAAGCATTTTTCTGCTGGATCAGTTGTTTCATCTGCTGGTGATTGCAGGATTATGCGTGTGGATTCTGGGGTGGGATTCGGTGACCGCCATGGCCGAAGCACTTCCGGTGAGGGAGATCAGTATGGTGATTCTCGGTGTGCTTATTTTGATGAACCCGGCCGGTTTTGTCATTGAAAAACTGACATGGAGATGGAGTCAAGCCGTTGGTTCGGGTGACCTTCCCGGTGCCGGACACTGGATCGGGGTGCTCGAGCGGATTATGATTTTTGCTTTTGTACTGTTGAATCAGTACGTCGCTATCGGTTTCCTCTTTGCCGCCAAATCGATCCTGCGGTTCGGAAGTGTTTCACAGAAACGCCAGGTTACGGAATATGTGCTGGTGGGAACACTGCTCAGCTTCACCATCGCCATTGTGATTGGAATTTTGGTTTCTCTGGCATTGTAGATAGACCCTTTTTTCACCGAACTAATTTAAAGGTAAAAAAGAGAGTAGTCGTTGGAAAGGATTATTTGAGTCTCATGCTGCTCATCACTTGAGCACTTTTAAAATGCTCGTTGCTACCCCAAAAATCATCAGGAACAAATGGTTTGTGACTAACAAATTGATCCTAATTACCGAAAGGATCGTAACTACCGAATGGATCGTAACTACCGAATGGATCGTAATAACCGAAAAAGTTCGTGACCTCGACCGTATCTCTTTTTTTTTTAAGAAAGTTGTTTACAATAAGTAGCATTCACAGTTGTAAAAACCGATTAATATCTCTGCTATGAAAGGGTTTTCTGAAGCACAAGTGTAACTTATAATGAACAATGGTTTTAGTAAATAAAAGAGTGAGGCAGTTTCAATAAAAAGGCATTGGGTGCAGCATATGCAGTTTCTGTCAGAATGAACCAGGTGTGGCGCGTACAGTATCAATAAGAAAGTGTTTGGTGCAGCATATCCTGTTTCATTGAGAAGGTACTATCTGCAACACATAAATAATCTACTGCCCACTTGACCAGGACCGCAACTCATTTGGCCATCGTCTTGCCCGTACCGTCCTGTTCACGAATGGCCAACTGTCCGCATCCCGCATCAATATCATCCCCGCGGCTTCGCCTGACCGTCGCCCGCGCGCCCTGGCGTGTGAGCTCGGACATGAAGTGGTCCAGGCGATCTTCTTTTGCTCGCTGCAGCGTCACGCCGTCAACACTGTTATACATGATTATATTCACCTTTGAGGGCACCCAGTGCGCAATTCTGGCCAGCTTTCGAGCATCTTCGGGTGTGTCGTTGAACTGATCGAACAGCAGGTATTCGTAGGTAACCGGCTGATGCATCATCTTGTGATAGTGTTGGATGGACTTGCGCAGCGCAGAAAGATCCAGCTTCTCGTTGATGGGCATGATCTTGTTGCGTTTTTCATCGTCAGCGGCATGCAGTGAAATGGCCAGATTCCATGGCCGTTTCTGATCCGCATATTCATGGATCTGCCGGGTGAGTCCGACTGTGGAAATGGTGATTCGGCGGGGCGACAAGTCGAGCCCAAGCGGGTCGCTCAGGATCTCGGCGGAGTCAACGACCGGACCGTAATTGTGGAACGGTTCGCCCATCCCCATATAAACTATATTGGTGATGCGTTTTCCATATTCCGCTTCGGCGATGGTGTTGATGGACATAACCTGACCTGTAATTTCACCGGTCGTCAGATTTCGAAAAAGGCCCATTCTGCCGGTTGCGCAGAAGCTGCAGCCGAAAACACATCCCACCTGGGAGGAAACACATACCGTTAGCCGGTCGGCCACGCCATCTTCAAAAAACTCGGGGATCAGCACCGCCTCAACCAGTTTGTCATCATGCAGCCGGAAGAGGCATTTGATGGTGCCGTCCCGGGAACGGCTGACAGTGGCCTGCGTTGCACTTTTCAGCTCCGCTTTTTCTGCCAGCTGCCCTCGCAGCGACTTCGGGAGATTGGTCATCTCGTCAAACGAACCCGCATGCTTGTGGTGAATCCACTGGAAAAGTTGATCAGACCGGTACCGCTTGAGTCCAAGCTCTTCACAGAAGCCGGCCAGCTCATGTTTGTTGAGTGCGGATAAGTTGATGCGGGTGGTCATAAAGCGGTTAATTGTTAATATTCGTTTTTTCAGGCGTCCTTTTCATTCGGCCTGCCCGCCGAAGTATAAACCCGGGTCAATCATGAAATATCAGAACGGACCATGGGTAATTCAGGGTGATATGGGCGCCCCGGAAGGCATCCGCCCCCAGAGCGCCGACAACCGGTTTGTCGGTAAACTGCGAAAACCAGTCGATGAAAGCCTCGTCCCGCCGGATGGCAAACCGCACGGGTCCGGCCGTATGCGGACCGATCTGCACTTCCGGAACTTCAATCAGATCGCTTCCGTAGTTGCTGTCAGCATTTTCGTATACAGGCCAATCGGGGTGGATGTCAACCCAGTTCGCAGCAACAGACTCGGAAATGAGTCCGGCAGGAAACAGCGGATCCGGATGATTCAGTGAGGCTTGGGCGGATTCATCCAGTATGACATTGCTGCCTGTTTTTAGTACCATCGACAGGGTATCACCGGCTATAATTACTTCCAATCGCGGAAAATGATACAGCCGCCGGTCCCCTTCCTCGTAGAAGGAGAGGGAAACTGCAGAATCCGAATGATTGGATTTGTCATCCACACCCAATGATCCCTGAACCGAAGAGGTAGCTTTTTCACTGGAAGCAGTATTTTCAGCTGAAGCAGAGTTTTCAGTGGAGGTTGGGTTTTCACTAGAGGCAGGTCTGTAATTTGACGTTGGTTTCACATAAAACGTTTCATCCCGGAAGTTGATGGACCAGGCGCGGGAGGCAAACCAGGTGCTGCCGAGTATTCCGTCACCGGGTTGTTGAATGCCGTTTTCATCACCGAGAATTACTCTGTGATGTGGCGGCATTCTGTCATCAGGACGAACGGGTATAAGTCCATCGGAGAGCAGCGGGGGAGGAATGAAACGGGTTGAATCGAGTAGAGGAAGGAAGGCCGCAAGCTGCTGCTGATCCTGGATGATGGTACTGGTGGTGGTGAGACCAAGCCGATCCACCGTATGTCGGTACAAGAGTGTGGCGTCGGCGGTGTCGGTGAAAAAGCGTAGAGTGTCTCCTTCCTGACTGACCGGCTCCACAAAGATGAGTCCGTGGTGAAATCCGGCCGGCATCCGGATTGGATGTTCAATATCCTGGGTGTATGAACGTGCCGGCATCAGGGCAGTGAAAGCGATGATAAGTAGCAGGTAAATCCAGGAGTGCAGTTTCATGAAAATGCCGTTTTATACCGTTTTATTATCTAAAAAAAAGCCGGAATGGTTACCGGCTCTTAAAAACGTCGCATTTATGGTGTTAATTTCAATTTTTCAATCGCGCCGTCAGGTTGATTTTGGCCCCGGTCAGCAGTTTTGAAATCGGGCAGTTTTTTTTGGCGCCCTCGGCGATTTTGGTGAATTCAGCTTCATCGATACCCGGCACATGAGCGTCACAGTCCAGATCAATTTCGGTAACACTGAATCCGCCATCACTCTTAACCAGATGAACAACTGCTTCGGTTTTCACGCTTTGTGGCTTAAATCCGCTTTTGCCCAGATCACCAGACAGAGCCATGGAAAAGCATCCGGCATGTGCGGCTCCGACAAGTTCTTCGGGATTGGTTCCGACCCCCTCTTCAAATCGGGATGAAAAAGAATACGATCCTTCAAAAGCGCCGCTACCCAATGCTAGGGTCCCGTTTCCATCAGGCAAAGCGCCTTTCCATTCAGCATTTGCTTTACGTTTTGGCATGTGATTTCTCCGTTTTGTGTTGTTCTTTGGTTAGATAATGGATGTTAAATGTAATTCAGGTTATGCAACTGAATCCTATAACACCTCCCATACGTGATTTAATTCCGGTGTTCATCACGAAGGAGATCGTTTACGGTTTTAACCGGATTGAATGTTTCGGCCGGCACTTCAACAAAAACCGTGTTCCAGTGAGCCATGCTGCCATTCCACAATCCCGGCAATTCAAGCGCCTTGAGTTCTCTGCCCAGGTATGATTTTTCCGAAATGAAACCTGTTTCCGGATCGCGGTAGGATTCGAGGTTAAAAGGCCGGCCCTGGTAGTCGCGCAGCGAGCAGACCAGGTCCACCGGGTTGAAATGCGTTGATGATTCGAAGCTCTTTTTCTGATCGGGATCGCTCGTGTTCACCTGGGCACTTTCCACAATCTGCAGGGATGTGCTCCCGTCGTCGTGCCGCACTACAAAGGGGCCGCCGCCGGGTTCGCCCTCGTTGATAACCATGCCGCACACGCGGATTGGACGGTTCAGCCGGTCGAAAAGCCACCGCACCAGCTCGCCGCGTTGCGCATCGGCCTGTGTTTCATCCGTATCGTCACCAGGCAGGGAGGGCAGATTGTTCGGTAGTTCCACATGCAGCTCCTCCCGGACAAAAGCGATGATCTCTTCCAGCAGCTGCGATTCCGATCCCAGACGCTCCAGCTCCTTAAGGTAGAAAAAGATCTTGTCCTGCAGCGTAAAAATATACCCCCCAATGAGTTTCTTGTATTTGCAGGTGGTCTTCTTGAACCGGTCCGGCACCACGTTGTCGATGTTTTTAATGAACACCACATCTCCCTTGAGTTCCTCCAGGTTGACGAGCAGTGCTCCATGTCCGCCCGGTCGAAACACGGCGTTGCCATCATCATCCAGGAAGGGTTTGTTTTCCGCGTCGGCGGCAATGGTGTCGGTTTCCGGTTTCTGGAAGGAGGTTTCAACCTGAAGTTGGATACCGTCTGTTTCAAATAGCGACCGTGCCGTAACCAGCCGGCGTTCGAAGGCCACTTTGTGCTCCGGCGAGATAGTGAAATGGATACGTATATGCCCGTTTTCGGGTTGCGTGTAAGCAATGGCTTCGACCAGGTGCTCCTCCAGCGGGGTGCGGCGATGGTCTTCATACCGGTGGAACGGGATCAGCGCCTTGGGCAACGATGCCAATCCGAGTCCTTTATCCTCCAGTACAAAAGAGAGCAGTGTCCGGTAGTCTTCTTTTTCCAACAATTCGTCCGGATGCGTCCCTTGCTCTTTCAGTAGATCCACCAGATCTTCATAAAAGGCGAATGTTTCAAGGTTTTCAAGGAAGGTCCGCGTGAACTCCGCATCCTCGTCTTCGGGATGGGATTCGAAATACTCTTTCGTGAGCCTGCTGCCATCATTGAGTGTGGCCTGCAGCGACTTGAACATGCGGCTGGCGGCCCCGGATGCCGGAACGAACTTCATCACACGTCCCTCTTTTTGCGCCTGGTGGAACCGGTCGGTCAGGCGCATTCCCTTATCGTCCGGGATGCGCACGATCCCGTCGCCGATGGTGGCCGGACGATCGATCTCCAGGTCCGGAAAACCCCTTCGGAACCGATCGAGTTGTAGTTCAATATTCGCCGGTTTGATTCCTTTTTCCCGGATGTGATTCAGCAGGGATTCGTCTAGTCGGGTTTGGATGCTCATGGATGATTTCGGTTCTGGAATGAATGGTTGGATGGTTCAACAGGAAACGGACGCATGTCAGATACTTTTGCAAGTCAGGTGCGAACACAGGCGTTTCGTTGCCGTTGTAAAACAGGCTTCCTCAAAGATAATGAAACCGTTGGAAATTACACGTCCGGTTCATGGGAATGGGGGATGACCGAGTCGCCGGTGGCAAGCAGAACGAGGTCGCCAGGCCGTGTCATCACGGGATGTGATCCGGTGAAACTGCCAAAGGCGGGCAGGACAAGGCAGCCGGGTCGCAGCCAGAAGCAGGGGAGGGTGATTCGCTGTCGGGCCGGACCTTTGATACGGAAGGATGGGTGGAGGTGCCCGCAGATGACGAATGGGGATGAGACACCGGGTTCGGTATTAGAATCGGGTTGCCGCTGCGGTATTTCGGGTTTATCTTCGTTTTGCGCCAGTGGCACCGCGGATGCTTCATTATTTTGCGTCCGTGATGCCGTGGATGCTTGATCATTGATCTCCATATGATCAGGCGGATGATGCTGCAGATAAAAGGGTCCGCAAGGCATGCCGGAGACGCATGTGAAGCCGATGGATTCGTAATCGTCACGGCGAATGATGTCGTGGTTTCCCATCACCAGGATCAGATCGGTATTTTTCATTGATTGGAAACCTGAGAGCACACGGTCCCAGCTGCTGTTGCGCGTGCTGTGGAAAAGGTCGCCGAGAATGATGATTCGCCGGGCGCCATGTATGTGGACCAGCTGCCGGAGAAGGTCCAGATCACGGTCAGTATGATCGGTCGGGACCGGGATTCCGTGCTCCTGAAATGTTTCCGCTTTGCCGAAATGGGTATCGGAGAGGATAAGCGTTGGGCTACCACCGGTGTTGCCGTTGGTACTGCCGTCGGCACTGGCATGGGTGCTGCTATCGGTGCTGCGACCGGTGTTGTCGTCGCTATTGCCACCGGCGATCCTGTCGCAGGGTGCCCCGGGCAGAAACAGTACCCGCTCGCCCGTCATAAGGATAGGGACGCCGTGCAACGACATCCACCATCCACCCGTTTTAAATTTTTTGTTTTCAGGAATGGTCTTCATGGCTTTTCGCGACGTCACTCAAGTAGTTGCTGCTGCATTTTGCGGATGCGGTCCTCCAGCTCTTCGGATATGAGTCCGGCACGGAGCCTGTCCACCCAGATCGGCACACAGAATGGTGATGGTTTTTCCAGCGGTTGCAGTACCAGATCCATGTTCATGATGCGTTTTGCCGCTGTTTTGATGTGCTCAAGGCTGATATGCCGGTTGAGTACCTCTTTTGCCGCCTGGTGCAGCAGCCTGTTGTCGGGATCGTATTTTCTGAAAACCTCGTAAAGCATCTCGGAGTTGGCCTGGATGTGCCGGTTGCCCTTGAATCTGCCGGGATAGCCGGTGAAAAGCAGGCCGGAGATACGGGCGAGTTCCCGGAAATGGCGCCGTGACATTTCCGAGGCGTTGATCGCATCCATCAGGTCGGATTCCAGCCGTTCGGGATGGAAAAGCTGTTTGAGGTGGCCGGTTTCGGGGGTGGCGGCCCTGTTTTCGGCGATTTG
>SLLP01000045.1 GCA_007133995.1 Balneolales bacterium | reverse complement strand
AGCTTATTTACGAACTGGCTGAATTGAATGCCGGTAAAGATTAGTACATCTAATGCTTCATCTGTTGTCATCTGTTTAAATCAATTTCGATTCATATGGACAGAATGAACTCACATGGCAGGATGTAATCATGTCCCTGTGTGTCAACCAGTGATTGCCATGTTCGTTTCATGGTTGATTTTCTGATACTACATCATGCTTTTCAGATGTCCACTGCCGAAACATTGAAGTTTAAGCAGTTTATTTAGTCTTTATCATTTTTTTATTCTTTGTCAATTTGGCATGAAAACACGTATTCTGGGTTTTGATCCCGGTTCAAGGGTAACAGGTTTTGCTGTTCTTGAATACAGCGATCGACGTTTTGAAGCCGTTTGCTGTGATGTTATACGATTGACCGGGACAGATGATGCCCTCGAACGGCTGCGTACACTATATTCTGAAACATCCACTCTGATAACCAAATACCGGCCTGATTCCTGCGCCATTGAAACACCGGTTTATGGCAATGATCCCTCCGCCATGCTGAAACTGGGGCGCGCTCAGGCAGCCATCATCATGGCGGTGCTTCATCACAACCTGCCACTCTTTGAGTACTATCCCAAAGCTGTAAAAAAAGCAATTACCGGTACTGGAAATGCAAGAAAGGACCAGGTAGCTTATATGCTTCACAAACTTGTTCACATATCTCAAAAAACACTCAGTGACGACGCTACTGATGCACTCGCTGCGGCATGGTGCCATTTTCAAAAACTGCACGATCCCGCATCAGACCAGGCTGACTCTCCTGGGCAAAAGCAGGGGGAAAAAAACAGCTGGAGTTCTTTTGTTGCAAGTAATCCGAACCGCATCCGCAAGTAATATAATTACATCATTAGATACCTTTCCATTTTGTTATACGCACGTTTTTACGGATATTTGACTCGGTAATTTCACTTGATCCTGTCCAGCTAAATTACTAAGCACCCGTAATCGCAGATTTTTTCAGATCCTTGCCAACTTTATGATCGCTTATCTCAAGGGAAATATTTACAGCAAGCAGCCTGGCGCCATTATTATTGATGTCGGCGGTATTGGCTATCTGGTCAGGATTTCCAACCACACTCTGGAGCGAATGCCTTCAACAGGCGAGGCCTGTACCCTTCATATACACCATCATATATCTGACAGTGACCAGCAGTTGTTTGGATTTGCGTCTACAGAAGAGCGAAATCTTTTTGAGATGCTCATAACCGTGAAAAGTATTGGGCCAAGGCTGGCGCTTGCCCTGCTCTCCGCCATGCCTCCCCGCCAGATAGTGAGTGCCATAGTAAATCAGAATTCTGGTTTGATCTCTAAAAGTCCAGGTATCGGCAAGAAGTCCGCAGAACGGATTGTCCTTGAATTGCGTGACAAATTGGGGGATATTGTGACTGCTGACGAGGGAACCGGCACGTCGGGTTCAATTCAAAATGAAACCCTCTCAGCCCTTGAAGCGCTTGGCTATCAACGTGGTCAGGCACACAAGGCCCTACAGGCTGCAATCAATGCCGGAGATGACGCCGAAAGTGTTTCCGAATTGTTAAAAAGAGCCCTCAATCACCTCTGATTGATAACAATTTGTTAATTTTATCCTGTTTTTTTCATTATGAAGAGTGTGTAATTTCCAATAACAATCCGTTAACACTATCAAGCCCGCGTTTTGTCCAATCCTCTTATCCTGGTCGTTGACGATGAGCATGACATTCTGGATCTGGTTGAATACAATCTGATCAAGCAGGGCTATGACGTTATAAAATCCGACAACGGCCACGACGGCATCCAACTTGCCAGAAAGCACAAACCAAGCCTAATTCTGCTTGACATTATGATGCCCAAGATGGACGGACACCAAATGTGCCAATTTCTGAAGCAGGAAAGGTATCTCAAAGACATACCAATTATTTTTCTTACAGCCAGAAGCGACGAAAAATCAGAAGTGCAAAGCCTGGATGAAGGTGCTGACGATTATCTGACAAAACCCATAAGCATTTCCAAGTTGATGTCACACATCAAGGCGGTGCTTCGAAGGGTGGATCCGAATGGTGAAAAACAGCATAAGACCATTCAACTTAACGATCTTGAAATAGACCGGGAGCGATATATCGTATTGAAAAGCGGCAGAGAAGTTCGTCTTCCCAAGAAAGAATTTGAAGTACTCCATCTGCTCGCCACACACGCCGGCAAGGTTCTCAGTCGCAAGGTACTGCTCAATGAAGTATGGGGAGCCCATATTTACGTTATTGATCGTACAGTGGATGTACATATTCGAAAAATCCGTGAAAAGCTGGGAGATGAACTGATTGAAACAATAAAGGGTGTCGGATACCGGTTCCGTAAACCATGACATCTGAAAAAAACACATATTTCCGCACCGGCATCCGCCTCGCATTACCGCCGGCCATCATATCATGTATCCTTTTTGGAATGATCTCCTTGCCCTGGATGGAGCACGTGTATCATTCGATAATATTTGGAGCCGGATCCGGTTTAACTGTCTTTATTCTTGTCTATCTTATTGCACTGCAGAATCTTAAAACAAAGTTGGAGGAGATACGCGCTATTATACAACGAACGCCTTCCAGGTTTGCCAATGCAACCAGGCCGCCTGATAAAAATGCTTCAGATGAGATCCAGGAGGTTATGATTGATGCAGAATGGAGCAGGTCTACCATCACACGGGAGTTCCAGAAAATGGATGAAACGGAAAATTATCGGAAGGAATTTATCGGCGACATCTCGCATGAGCTAAAAACCCCGATTTTCTCTGTTCAGGGTTATCTTGAAACCTTGCTGGACGGTGCGCTTGACGACCCGGAGGTCAACCAGCTTTTCCTGACCAAGGCGATGAAAAATGTCAACCGCCTAATTTTTCTGACCAACGACCTCATGGAAATATCCCGTCTGGAGTCCGGAGAGCTTAAGCCGGAATTAAGCGTAATTCCACTCAACAACTTAATCCACGATGCCATAGACTCATTGCAGTACAAAGCCGATCAGCGCAATGTTAAATTATTTTTTGAGGAGAAAGAGACCAACGCATTTGCCCTGGCCGACCGCAACCAAATACGGCAGGTACTTGTCAATTTGATTGAAAATTCAATCAAATACAACAAACCGGATGGCAAAGTTTATATCAGGACACGCTTTGATGAACATGACAATTCCAAAATCATGGTTTCCGTGAGAGATACCGGCATTGGCATTGATCCGGATGATGTAAAACGGGTAACCGAGCGTTTTTTCCGTGTTGACAAATCCCGCTCACGTGAAGAGGGAGGGACAGGCCTGGGCCTTTCTATTGTGAAACATATTCTTGAATCACATGGAGAGCAGCTTGCCATCGAGAGTAAACCGGGTTCCGGTTCCATATTTCGCTTCTCACTGAAAAGTGCCGATCATCATTCAGATCTAATTTCAGCTTAGCCGTGAAATTTGGTAAATTAGCAGACTTTCACTTAAATCCGAATTCTACTATCCGGAGTTTTTCATGCTTTACGCACTGATTATGGCCGGTGGCATTGGTTCCCGTTTCTGGCCTAAAAGCCGCGTGTCACAACCCAAGCAGTTTCTTAGTTTTTTTGAAAACAAGACTTTGCTTCAGACTACCATAGATCGTATACGGCCAATCATCCCTGTCGAACGCATTCTTATCAGCACCAACTCTGATTATGTTGCATTTGTGAAAGAGCAAATTCCGGATCTGCCGGGTGAGAACATTATTGGAGAACCGGTTGCCCGAAATACGGCTCCCTGCATTGCTTTTGCATCTGCACTTATTCATTACCGTGATCCGGATTCAACCTTGATTGTCCTTCCTTCCGATCACTATATCCGGAATGATGAGGCATTCCGCAAGGATTTGCAGACGTGTGTCCGGCTTGCTATGGATGGTGGTAAACTGGTTACCATCGGAATCACTCCCACTCGTCCTGAAACCGGCTACGGCTATATTCAATTCAATGATAATACACAGATATCCGATGAGGATTACAACGCCTATCCGGTAAAAACCTTTGCCGAAAAGCCGGATGTTCAGACCGCGCTGAAGTTTCTGCAGTCTGGAGATTTTCTGTGGAACAGCGGGATGTTTATCTGGAATACAAGAGTGATATTGCGTGAGATTGAGGAGCACATGCCTGTGCTGCATCATCAGGTGGAATTATTTTCTCAAGACTTAAAAAAACATAACGGTGAGGTAAGGAGGGATATTCTTGATTCCGTTTACCATTCCTGCTTCTCCGTATCCATCGATTACGGGATAATGGAAAAATCCGACAATGTGCTTGTACTCCCATCCCACTTTGACTGGAGCGACCTCGGGAGCTGGATGGCCATATACGAACTTCTGAATGACGAAGCTAATGAAGAGGGTAACATCCTTAATTCTGAACGGGCAATAACTGTCAGATCACAAAACTGTTTTATCCAGTCAGAAAGCAGCAAATTGATCACCCTTGTTGGACTTCAGGGCATAGGGGTCATCGAAACAGAGGATGCTCTCCTGATTTGCAAATTGGACAATTCCCAGCATGTAAAAGAGGTCTACGAGCAGCTGAAAGGCGAGACCTTCGGCAAATACGGGTGATTATTGAAGAATACACTGGTAGTGCAGGAGTTGTCGGATATTACACCGATACTTCAAGCTGATCAAATGCAAGTCTTACACGATCACACAATCGGGCTGACACCTCCACATGATCGACAAACGGCGACATGTGAATGAGGTAGGTGTGTTCTACATTCAGCTTTTTTGATACTTCCACAGCTTCGGGGATAGTATAGTGTGTCGGATGCGGCGGAGACCAGCGCAAACCGCTCATGACCAGTATTTTGGATCCACGAATTTTCTCGGCAGTATCATCCGGTATGCTGTTAACATCCGTTATGTAGGAAATATCATTAATACGAAAACCCATGACATCCATTTCCCCGTGTCGGACCGGGAGAGGCGTTATTTCACAATCACCTTCTGTAACTGTTTCAAAAAAGGGCTTGAATTCAAGATCAACTGAACCCGGCGTTTTATTAGGTGGAAACATGTAAGAAAACCGGTGCCTGATGGACTCTTCCGCCTGCTTGCTGGTATACACCGGTATGGGTTTTTTCTGTGCATAGTTATAGGATCGCAGATCATCCAAACCAGCCAGGTGGTCATTGTGCTCGTGTGTGATTAACAAGGCATCAATGCGACCTATGCTCGCTCGCAAGGTCTGAAGACGGAACTCCGGTCCGGTGTCAATAACAATCGAGCGCTCAGGCGTTTGGATCCAGGCAGAACAACGGTAACGGTGATTTCTTGGATCATTGGTCCCATTTTTGAGACCAAATCCACCCGCTACCGGAACACCCATGGAAGTACCTGTACCGAGAAAAGTAAGCTTCATTAAGTTGAATTCTCCTCTTTTTCGATCCGGTCAAACCACATTTCCAGCTCCTTGCGTACCGCCGGCTTCAGATATCTGTCGTCCAAATTTTGCCGCGACAAAAACCGGACAATCTGACCTACATGAATTTCAGGTGGATACATTTTGTTGATCATCACTATCCGGTCACCTTCGAGTACGCAAAAATCACCCCTGAAACTTCCCTTTTCCCTGCGCAACTGGTACCCAAGTTCTTCTATGATTTTTTCCAGCTCCGATAAGAATCTTTCCGTTTTCATTTTTCTGTGCTAATTCTTGCGCCGGTGAGATATGAATGTCAAATCACTGCTTGCTTTTATACCACTTATCGTCTGTATTTACCAGAATCGCGACCTGTTTTACTCGTTTACAAAAGGTCCCTTCGACTCGTTTTCAAAAAGATACTCCAAGGCCTACGTTGTGCCCGCTAAAATCGTAGCGAATACTTTCATCTGAACCAGAGTATCTTCTCCACGTGTAATTATAAGACAGAACCAGGCCAAATCTGCCTACGAGATGGTCAAAATGAGCTTTTGCCCTACCATTAAGCGATGCCAGCTGACCTGAGTCGCTTCCGATAGAACTCACTGTAAAGCCTATTTGTGGTACAAGTTCAGCCCGTATCCTCACATTCTGCAGCGGATTATAGTAAAATCCTGCGCCAAGACCAATTGATGCTGCACTTTGACGAAAATGTCTGGACTCCCGCTGCATGCCACTGGTACCCATGACTCTAGCATAATCTGTGGAAAGCCAAAGTGGCAGCCCTGCACCAAACTTCCGGTTTCTTATCAGTGGAAGCGAACCGGAGATATTTGCACCCAGATTTATGTAATTCAATGTGTCTGCAGCTCCAATCCTGTTCCGGAATCCTCCGTATACTTCTATCCCAGGGAGTTCAAGACGCATACGATAGATTGGATCCGAAAAATCATAAATTTCATCCGGCAAGTTCTCGCTTTCCCGGAGTGACATGGTCATAAAATCCAGGCCGGCTGTGAATGAGCTTGTGGCGGGTCGTGATCTTCTTTCCGGTTCTTCGACAGAAAACATTTGGGCCTGTGATGCTATCGGCTGCAGGAACAAAAGCGGTAGCAGAATGAGTATTTGTAGCAACCCGAATGGGTGTTCATGTTTTACCCATGTTACAGGGAACGATTTCGACAATTTTAATTTTATACCTGTGTTCATATTCTTTGAAAAAAAGGAAAGGAATTATGGTAACAATAACGGTAATAACAATCACCATTTCACTGCTTATGGCAACGCACAAAGAGGACACATCATTCTTCGACCATACTCTAACGAACATCCGGGGTGATGAAGTCTACATGAATGAGTATAAAGGTAAGGTAATATTGATTGTCAATACAGCCTCCAAATGTGGTTTTACCAAACAATATGAAGATCTACAGAGGCTATATGATATATTTAAGGATAGCGGATTTGTCATTCTCGGGTTTCCGGCAAATAACTTCGGAAATCAGGAGCCTGGCACTGATGAGGAAATTCTGGAGTTTTGTGAAATGAATTTTAATATCACCTTCCCTATGTTTTCAAAAATTGATGTCAACGGCCCAAACCAGCATCCACTGTTCGCCTATCTTACAAACACCGGGAATCAGGATTATACCGGCGGTATAAACTGGAATTTTGAAAAATTTCTTATTGACAGAGAAGGTAAGCTGCAAAGGAGGTTCAGAACACGTGAGAACCCTTTGGATGAGAGCATCCAAATTTCCATTCAAGATCTTCTTTGATGACCTGATTTTGATGATCTATTTTCTAACCACCTTTCTGTTAAGGTTGCTTTTTTTGAATTCTTACTGCTGGTAATAAACAAGGCATGAATACCTCAACAGGCCACTGTAACTGGAAAAAAAAACGGGATATTGACACTCTGATAAAATTCTGCGTATATTAAGAGTCCTTGGTCCGGTAGTTCAGTTGGTTAGAACGCCTGCCTGTCACGCAGGAGGTCGTGGGTTCGAGTCCCATCCGGATCGCAAAAGCGTAGTCAATTGTCCTGCAATTGGTTACGCTTTTT
>SLLP01000187.1 GCA_007133995.1 Balneolales bacterium | reverse complement strand
GGGGTGATGGTTTCGTAGTATCCCATACCAATATAGTTTCGAAAAATCCTGTTTCGGGAGGCAATTTTCCGGAACTCCTTGATGAAGTGATACTCACTCTGCGGTTCAGGCAGCCGCAATGGCGTTTCCAGACGGATGGATGCGGGAATGGCCTGCTCCACCAGTTGATCCAGTGACTCACAGCCTATCGCGTCCAGCATGTCAGATATTTCTTCGGGACTCAGACTGTTATGCCGCAGCGCAAATGGTTCTCTGTCAAAGATGGTATTCATAAAATCGGGCAATAATTGGATAAATAGTGTAAGAGAAGCAAACTGAACAGATCGGAAAAAACAGCAATGAGATGCATGGCATTCCATTGTCCGCCGCTTCACCTACCCGAAAATACGATTCATGTTAATGTATTTTTCTGCCATTTGTGATAGCATTCTCAACGTATCTTCATTGTCTCTGGTCAGCAGTGTTTCGAGATGTCCAAACTTTGCTGATGCGTTAAATGTATCCATTGAGACAAGCAGAAGCGGGATGTTTCTGTCATTGGCTTTGGAGATGACATTGGGTGGCGGCAGGATATTATTGGTAAGCAGTATGCCGGAGGTGTCACCTTCAAGTGCCGCAATGATCATATCCGTACGGTCACCGCTTGTGATCAGAAACTTGTTTTCCTTGCTGAAAAGTGGATTCCTCAGGATCTCATCGGTCGACATGGCTCCGACGAATACATTCTTTACGGTCTTGTTCAGCCCCCCTTCACCGGCAACAACTTTGGCATAGAAGCGCTGCGCAAGGTAGCTGATAGTGAATTTTGTCAGACGCTCCTTGAAGGGAAGCATTCCAAGAATATTGAAACCGAGCTTTTTGATCTGATCCATGTAAAGATCCTCAAATTCATCAATGTCATGTACCTTATTGATGATCAACGAGCAGCTGGGTATTCCTTCCAGATTCAGATTGCGGTTAGCGAAATAGAGGTCGTCAATGACGGATTCACTGTCGCCGCTGGCTATCAGGATCAGAGAAGAGTTGGTATGCTTTGCAAGCGACATGGGATCCAGTTTGAGTGACGAACCATAGAAGATATCCTTGCCGGCCTCAACAAATACGCCGTCACGGCCTTGTCCTGCCTTGTTGACCACGTCGACAACCGCTTTCTTGATGGTCTCGTCACTGTACATGTAGCGCAGCTTGGAGTGGTCAAAGCCCAGGGTGATGTTTTCTGCCGCCTCAGTCAGCTGAAACAGATCCGTCACCAGGTGCGAGTCATAATCCCTGTTCCTCTTGAGCTTGTAGATTAGCCTGTCGCCAATCGGTTTGGCATATCCGAACTTGTCTTTCTGGGCGGCCATGATGCCCACGATTATCGATGTCTTGCCTGAGCCTTCACGGATTGATGCAAATACAGCGCTTTTCATTATTTCTCCTCCATGGTATGTTGTAACAAAATTCTAACGTCAAGTGCCTTGAGACCTGTGGATTCACCATATACAACAATCGGATTGATTTCAATATCCGATATCCGGTCGCATTTGGACAATATGATTCCCACCTTGAGCAGAGAGTCGATCACGCCATCGATATCCTTTTTCTCTTCCCCTCTGACTCCAAGCAATAGTGGATAGGACTTGATATCCTGAAGCATTCGGCGAGCCTCCTCTTCGTTGAGAGGATAAGAGCGGAAAGCGACATCCTTCATCACCTCCACATAGATACCGCCCAGACCGCACATGACAACCGGACCGAATGATGCATCCCGGATGGCACCAACGACCATCTCGAGACCGGATGTGACCATCTCGGTGACCTCAATCCCGGTTATATGTGCATCGGGATCATAGGCGCGGCAATTGTTTATAATCGCTTCATAGGCGTCGATCACTTCCTGTTTGTTTTCCAGATCCAGGGCAAGTCCGCCGGCATCGCTTTTATGGATGATATCACGGGAAACAACTTTCATGACCACCGGGTAACCAATTTCCTCTGCTGCTTCAACAGCTGCGGCCAGTTTTTTTGCTATTATGCTTTTTGGAATCTGGATACCGGACGCCCGCATCACATCCTGGGCTTCGTCTGCAAGCAGAAAACTACGATCCTCGGCCACCGCCTTGTCAATGATTCTGTTGATGGTATCGATGTCCACATTCAGCTCCTCCATTTGTGCCGGCGGTCTGTTTTTAAAATCGCTGTAGCGATAAAGTGCTCCCATGCAGGATACAGCTGGCTCTACGTCACGAAATACCGGCAAATTCTGCCGGCTGAGCTCCTGAATAGCATGCTCTACGGATTCCCCTCCCACAATCGCGTACGTAACCGGCTTTGACGCCTTCTGGTGTCTCTCGTAGGTTTTACGGACCATGGGAATCAAGTTCTCGGAATCAAAGGTGGCGGTCTCGCAGTAGAGCGTAATTGTGGAGTCAATGGATTCGCAATCGACCGGTGCGGTAAGCGCTGCCAGATAATCGTCAGCCAGCGCACCGCCGGTTATATCGATCGGATTTCTGGTGGAACCAAATGAGGGTGTTGACTTTTCAAATGTCTCCTTGAGCACCTGCTGGTCATCATAGAGTTCAATATTGTGCTTTTCACAGGCGTCTGTTGCCAGAACACCGATGCCACCGCCATTGGTGACAATCACGGTCCGCTTGTCCAGCGGCTCGGGTGCAAACGAGAGGAAGCGACACCAATTGAAGGCCTCCTCGAGACTGTCGGCTCTGAGCGCCCCGCACTGCCTCATCACCGCATCGAAGATGGCGTCGAGTCCGGCCAGTGAACCGGTATGAGAAGCTGCAGCCTGGGCGCCACGCTTCGATCGGCCTGATTTGATGACGATCAACGGCTTTTTCTGAGAAATTCGCTTCAGGATCGGTATCAGCTTTTCGCCGTTCTTGATACCCTCGATGTACATCATAACCACCCGTGTCCGGTCGTGGTCTTCGAGATATTCAAGCAGGTCGGCCTCATCAAGATCCGATTTGTTACCTGTAGATACGATTACAGATAATCCCATGTTGTCCACAGCGGTACGTCCGATCATGGCAATGCCGAGAGCTCCGCTCTGGGTAAGGATGGCGACACCTCCCTCCTTGATCGGTGTGGCAGAGAAGGTCAGGTTCATCGACACTTCTGCGGAGTACATGCCAAAAGTGTTCGGACCCATGACACGCACTCCCGCTTCACTTGCAAGACGGACGATCTCCCGCTCTTCCTTGTCGTTGCCGATCTCGGAGAATCCGGAGCTGATGATCTGTATGTATTTCACTCCTTTTTTTGCGCACTCCCTTACTGCATCCACACAAAACTTTGCAGGAATGGCCAGGGAGGCCACATCGATGTCATCTTTGATATCCAGCACCGATTTGTAAACCCGGATACCGAGTATCTCGCCACCGGAAGGGTTGACCGGATAAATTTTCCCCTTGTATCCTCCGCTTATCAGATTATTGAGGATGGTATGCCCGATTTTCTTCGTATCATGCGATGCCCCGATAATGGCTATCGACCTGGGTTCAAACAGATGTTTATAGTTGCTCATGTTTCCAATCACCAAATCTCATTACAATTTCATATACACCATCTTCAATTGTTTTTTCCAGTTCAAAGCCCATTTTTTCAAAAACCCGGAGCATCGGTTTGTTTTCCACCAAAACTTCGGCAGTGAATCCTTCCATGTTATCACTGACTGCGATCTCTGTAAGATAGTTAAGCATTTCGGTGGCGATGTCGCGGTTATGGTAGTCATCCCGGACTGCAAATGAAACTTCACCCATTTTCCCGTCCGGATTCTTGAAGATTTGCCCCATACCCACGACGCGCTCTTTTCCATTTACGTCAATCGTTGCCAACATGGTGATCTCCCTGGTATAGTCGATCACTACAAAATCCTGGCGCTTTGAGTGAGGCATATCGAGATGCGAAGACATGAAACGACGCTGGAAGCTTTGATCCGAGAGCGAATAAAAGAAATCCTTGATGAGCGGCTCGTCATTAATTCGAACTGGTCGGAAATGCAGCAGCTGTCCTGTCGAACTTTCTCGATAGGTCTCAAGGTGTTCAGGATACTCGCCGCGTTTACCGGGGATATAGGCCTGATCCTGATAGATAAGATGGAATTCTTTGGCCTTGTTTACCAGCTCCGCCCGAAATTTGGGATGGGCAATGGATATGATGTCCATGGCCCGTTCGCGAATATTCTTGCCATGCAGGTACGCGACTCCGTATTCGGTCACAATGTAGTTGATATCACCCCGGTTGAGCGTAACACCGGCACCGCTGTCCAGAAACGGAACAATTCGTGACACTTCACCATCTTTGGCTGTTGACTGCATTACCAGGATGGTTTTACCGTTGGGGGACAGGTTGGCACCTCTCATGAAATCGGCGTGTCCGCCGATGCCACTGTAAAACATGCTGCCGATGGACTCGGAAGTAGACTGCCCTGTAAGATCCACCTGAAGCGCCGCGTTCATGGCGGTCATGTTCTCAATTTCGGCGATCACCAAGGGATTGTTGGTATAGCTTACCTCCTTGAATTCGACCCCCGGGTTGTCATCAATAAAATCGTAGGTTTCACGCGATCCCATACAAAAAGCAGCGATGGTTTTACCCTTGTCAATCGTTTTTTTTGAGTTATTGACCACACCCCGCTTCATTAACTCCACCATGGAGTCGGTCAGAAGCTCGGAGTGGATGCCCAGATTTTTTTTAGTGGTGATATTGGCCATAATGGCGTTAGGCATGCTTCCATAACCCAGCTGGATAGTGTCACCATCTTCAATGATTCGGGCCACATACTTGCCTATTTTTTGGGTAATATGGCCGGGCACTTCTGTCTGGTACTCGATGAGGTCCTCTTCGCCGTAAATGAGATAGTCGATCTCTTTGATGTGGACGAATGTGTCGCCGAGAACCCGCGGCATGTTCGGATTGATCTGGGCGACCACAAGCCCGGCCGATTCCATTGCAGCTTTGGTGATATCCACGCTGATACCAAGACTTACATAGCCGTTTTTGTCCGGCATGGATACCTGTATGAGTGCCACATCTATCTCAATTGTTCTGCGTTTTAGCAGCTCGGGTATGCGTGACAGGAAAATGGGGGTGTAATCAGCAAAACCGGTATTTACTTTTTCACGTGTGCTGTTACCAATAAAGAAAGCGTTGTGGCGGAAATTATAGGTGAACTTTTCATCTTTCCACGGGGCAACACCCAGGGTCCAAACCTGCATCAACTCGGTATCTGCAACCGCTTTGGGATATTTTTCGACGTATGAAACCAGGGCATTCACAAGATATTGAGGCTCTCCGCATGCGGTACCAATGAAGATCTTGTCACCTCTCCTGATATTCGAAAAAATCCTGTTTTCATCAGAAAATTTTTCCGGATAACGTCGGCGCCAGTGCTCAAGAATCTCGTTTTTGTCTTTCATCATTATTTGATGGTTGCCGCTTGATATTCCTTGTTGAAATATAGTCTGCTTAATCAGGTAATTCAATGCAGATGCTTTGGAATCGTATTCCAGCACTTTCTCTTCAGATTGACCTGATCAAAAGACAACAGAATCAATTTGTCCGGTCGTTCAGTCAACATTATTACATCTGGGATCAAAACTCAGTAACAGTGATGGCTGGACAATTCATGCAGCAATTTTAAAGCCATTCAATTCCGAAAATAATATTGATAACATTATACTTTTAAATGATTTCAAAGCAAGTGAGTGAATCAAACTTCTGCATGTTCCTAATGCATGTTCTTAAAAGCGATAAAAGATACGATAAATCGACGTCCTGAACAACTCTGACCGGCTCCCGCGATTAGAATGAAATAAAAAAATGACTTGACATTAACTGCTGTTACATACTAACTTTCCATGGCATTAAAATCTTATGATAACAATCAGTTACTACTAGCCATTTGGCTATTTATAAAAAAATGAAATTCCACACCATCTCAAATATTATGTCGATCATGTCGATGTGTTGTATGCTCCGGAGAGACAGAGGTGGTGGTCTGCATGGGATGTTATCGTAAGAATCGATTTTTCTCTTGAAAAGCCCGCTACCATCTGGTATCGGGCTTTTTTTTTGCCCATGTCCCTCCCCCTAATCTGCCGAAGCAGAAACGCACTGCACCAAATCCGGCAACCCTTGTTTTTACAAATGAATTTTTGCAGAAGGCACCACAGGCGCAACAGACACAACAGACACAAATAGTCAACAACTAAAAACTAAAGACGCCACTGACACCAGCAGACGGATAAATAAACTGACATTCAACCACAATCAATCAACAACAAGACATCAAACCAACTATACGAATGACTGCTAAAGTATCCCGGGTCGAGCAAATAAAGGAAAAAAGCAAAAACCTTAGGGGAGAGTTGTCCGCACAGCTGGCCAATCAACTCCCTTATATTGACAAGGATAACATCCAGATCCTCAAATTCCATGGCATCTATCAGCAGGATGACCGTGATGTGCGCAAGCTTAAAGGAAAGGAGAAGGAATACAGCTTCATGGTGCGAAGCCGTATAGCCGGGGGCGGACTTACCGCTTCGCAGTATCTGGCGCATGACAGGATATCCGACACCTTCGGAAATGGCACCCTTCGCCTGACGACAAGGCAAACCATTCAGCTCCACGGAGTCATCAAAGGCGATTTGCGCTCCACACTCCAAAGTCTCAACGATCAGATGATCACGGCCATCGGAGCTTGCGGCGACATCGTTAGAAACATCATGTGCTGCCCTGCGCCGTCTTCCGATGCATCCCACAAGCAAATCATGGAATTCACCCGTCAATTGTCGGACCATTTGCTTCCCAGAAGCCGCGCCTATCACGAAATATGGATCGACGGCGAAAAGCAACTTTCGACCCATGAAACCGATCCTGAACACGAACCCCTTTATGGGAAAAACTACCTCCCCAGAAAGTTTAAAATCGGTGTGGCTTGGCCCTGGGATAATTGTGTGGATGTCTTCACGCATGACATCGGATTGATTGCCGTACCGAACGACCAGGGTGAAATTACAGGATTTACCATAGTGGTCGGCGGCGGCATGGGCATGAACCATAAAAAAATTGAAACCTTCCCGCGGCTGGCTGATCCGCTGGCGTATGTCCCGCTGGAAAAAGCAAATGAACTCGTAACCGAAATCGTAGCGATCCAGCGCGACCATGGGGATCGCGAAAACAGAAAACACGCCCGGTTCAAATACCTTGTGGATGAGTGGGGCATTCCGAAACTGCGTGCCGAGCTGGAACGTCGACTCGACCATGCACTTGATCTTCCCGGCGAAATCGGTAATATGACCCCAAATCTGCACCTGGGTTGGAATTCTCAAGCTGACGACCTTTGGTGTGTTGGTCTCTCCGTTCAAAACGGCCGCATCGCAGATACCCAAAACACCCAACTCAGATCCGGATTACGTGAAATCATCGCACGTTATCGTACCGGGGTGCGCCTCACTCCCAACCAGGATATCATCCTGACCGATATCCGCGATTCAGACCGGGCTGGTATCGAGAAACTGATCAGAAAACATCACATTCCCCATGCCGATACGCTAACTTCGGTTCGCAAGTATTCGATGGCATGTCCAGCCCTGCCAACATGCGGTCTGGCCGTAGCCGAGGCGGAACGGGTGTTCCCGGACGTGATCCGTGAGTTTGAGAGACAGTTGGATGACCTCGGACTTGATCAGGAGGACCTCTCCATACGGATGACGGGATGCCCAAACGGCTGCGCGAGGCCTTATGTAGCTGACATCGGGATTGTCGGACATTCACTCAATAAATACGACATTTTCATTGGCGGTGATATCTCCGGAAGGCGTCTGAACCGACGCTATAAAAACCTGGTAGAGATAGACCAGCTAGTACCTAGCGTTTTGCCCGTACTTGAACGTTATCGCGACAACAAAATGGATGGTGAAAAATTCAGTGATTTCATGGCAAGGTCGGGTTTAATCGAAGAAATCACGGAATCAGCATATACGAATTCAACCAAAAATGCAGCATCTGAAAACAAGGTGGAAGCATGATCAGAAAAGTTTTTTCAAATAACACGGAAAATAGGGATGAGAAGGCGAGTGAACCGGGCAGGGTGAGCGTTGTAGGCGCCGGCCCTGGTGATCCGGAACTCCTCACACTCAAAGCCGTTCGGGTTCTGCAGGAAGCGGATATCATATTTTACGACCGGCTCATCACCCTGGAAATTCTGACACATGCATGTCCCGATATCCAAAAGATCAGCGTTGGAAAGCAGTATGGCAAGCCGTCCACATCCCAGAAGGAAATTAACCGTTTGATGGTTATCGAAGCGCTGCAGGGTAAATCGGTCGTCCGGCTGAAAGGGGGCGATCCCTTCATCTTCGGACGCGGCGGAGAGGAATGCCTTGCACTCAGCCGCCATGGCATCCCGTTCGAAGTGGTGCCCGGTATAAGCAGTATATCAGCCGTTCCTGCCTACGCGGGCATTCCGCTGACCATGCGAAATCTGGCTACCGGATTTACAGTGATAAGCGGCCACCTGCACCCTGCCAGCAGCAGTTACGATTGGTCGGTCCTGTCCAAAATACCAACGCTCGTCATCCTCATGGGTCTGAATAACATAGACGGTATCGTGCGACAACTGACATCGCACGGGAAGTCCGCTGATACACCTGCAGCCCTGATCAGCCGGGGTACTACACAAATGCAGAACGTGGTAACAGGCGTATTATCCGATATTTCTTCCAACGCCAGGGGCATTGCCTCACCGGCCATCATTATCATTGGTCAGGTTGCAGCATATCACGAATCCCTGAACTGGTTTGAACCTGAAATCATGACGGACGATCTGGCCAAGGCACCAAAATCACTTCATACATCACTTACCTTCAATAAAACCGCTGCATCATTGTGAATGCTTCAAAAATCAACACTGACAAGCTTAACCGGCTCTTTGAAAACTCCGATGCCGGTACCGTAATTCGTTGGGCAATAAAGGAATACGCGCAGGACCTGGCAATGTCAACGGGTTTTGGTGTCTCCGGAATCGTGCTTATGCATCATATCTCGCTTATTGATCAGAAGACCACCATATTTTATCTGGACACCGGACTTCTCTTCGATGAAACGTACAGGCTGATTGATCAGCTGGAGGAACAGCTCGGGATCCATCTCACCAGGGTTCGCACTGATGTGTCGCTTGAGGAGCAATCACGTAGGCATGGTAAAACATTGTGGGAAACCGACCCGGACAGGTGCTGTCATATCCGAAAAGTGCTGCCATTACAACAATATCTGAAAGATAAAAAATCCTGGGTCACGGGAATTAGGCGGGATCAGTCCGCTTCCCGTCGCAGCACCCCGCTGTTTCAGTGGAATGAAACCAACCAGGTTTTGAAAATCAATCCGCTTGCGGGTTGGACGGAGGATGAGGTCTGGTCATACGTAAAACTTCACGCTCTCCCCTACAATGAACTGCACGAACGCGGATATTCGAGCATCGGTTGCTTCCCCTGCACGCGTCCCGCAGAACAGGGAGGCGACCTGCGATCCGGACGATGGGCAGGAACCATGAAAACCGAATGCGGACTTCACCGGAACTGAAAAATGTCATTTTACCCGATCTACCTGACCCGGCTTGATGAGCGCAAGGTCGTCCTGATTGGCGGCAACGACGAGGCAGAGCGTAAAACAATCGAATTATTGTCATTTGACGCGAAAGTGCATGTCATCAGTGCGTCATTAACCGAACGTCTAAGGCAGCTGCATCATGAAGGGAAATTTGAGTGGACTTCACGGGATTACCTGTATGGGGATCTGGAGGGCGCTGCGTTTGCCGTTGCAGCTGATTACACCCCGGATATTGCACATGAGGCCACACGCGAAGCCTCCGCCCGGAACCTGCTCATCAACGTGATGGATAATATCCCACTTTCCAACGCGGCATTCGGATCTGTGATCCGCCAGGGGAAACTGACCGTATCATTCTCGACCAATGGCCTGGCACCCGCACTCGCGGTTCGTCTCAAGGAGCGTTTTGGCGAGGAGCTGGACGAAGCCTATGGAGAATTCCTGGAAATCGCAAGCCGGCTGCGGGAACCTGTCATGCACCTGATTCGCGACCCGGAACTCAGAAAGCAGAAATGGTATGAATGGGTGGATTCGGATTCGCTTGAACTGTTGCGCAAAGGCGACAGAACAGAAGCATTGAAAACGGCAGAATCTGTCTGGGGAAGCGAGGTGATCGCCCTGGCCCGTTTATGAACACTCAAATGTTATTTCAGTAAAGTAATCTCAGTGGTGCCATTTCAACCGGATGCCGGACCAAACCCCCGCTACCATGGCCGCAGTGAACACCCATCCCGAAAGAGCGAATGCGGATATGCCCGACAGGGTCGTTCCAACTGTGCAACCCAGTGATATCATGGCGCCAAAACCAAGCAAAACTCCGCCGAAAAATCCTTTTAATGCTTTTGTCGCGGTAAGGCTGCTCAGTTGAAAGCGGCCGGACAAAATCCCGGTGAATAGTGAACCTGCCACGAGTGCAAGGATGAATATTCCGTTGAATGTAAGCAGATCAGTAGAGTTGGCGGTGCTGCACCCTGCAAAACCATCCAGTCCTTCCATACGTGCCGGTATGATATCCAGATAATTCCCGAGATCCCGTGAACGCCGTCCGATTTCCGCTGTAACACCAAGCGGCTCAACCCTCAGATAGTACAGAAAGGAGAGTATTCCGACCCCGATGCCACCCACCCAGGTAGGCCAGCGTCTGACCAAGACAAGATTCCACAGATGGGCGAAGGTGTAGCCCCCGGTTGAATCCATTGACTCATAACTTCTCTCCTGGTTATCGGGTTCCGCAACATCACCGCAACCGGCATCAACGGATCCGGCGGTTTCTGCAGGCGAAGTGCCACTGCTATATTTCTGAGATGCGGCAAAAGCAGTGGATACGGCAGGAGCTGGTTCACATCCCGAACTCACCGGCAAGTGTTGCGATGCATCGGACAATTCCGCTGTTTGTGTTGAAACTGCCGCGGCGGATCCCGGCCCGCTGTAGCGAAGGAGCAGCCAGAGCATTACCGCAAGCAGCACCCCCGTCTGTATGACGGCCCATGGGGCATAACCGCCCAGGTCAGGCAGCCATACCACAGGAGCCTCCGAAATTGTCCAAACATACAGCCTGTTCCATGCCATGAAACCCAGCATGAATCCAATTGTTGTGCCGGCAAGAGCAAGTGGCGCCACGGAATACCCTTCACCCAGCCGGTACAAATGAGCGCTTATGCACGAACCCGAAAGCGCCATCCCCCATCCAAAAAGAAGCCCGCCGGCTGCCAGATGCCACCCGACAGGACCAATATGCGCATCCTGCGGCAGGTAACCACCGGATGGCTCAGGAATCCAGTTGCCAAACAGAATCAGGTATCCTGCACCTCCTGCCACCAGTGCAGTCAGCAGCCCGGTTGCCGGTCGACCGTCCCCATCCTCAAAAAGATCCCGAAGGATGCAAAAGAAACAGAACCGGGATCTCTGTAGCAGCACCCCGAACGTAATGCCTGATAAGAAAACAAAAGCCGACTGGCCGGCAAAGCGATCGCCGGTCGACAGATAGAAATAAGCGGTGACAATCATCAGAAATATTACTACTGCCACCAATAAGGTTCGATTGTTACTTGTTTGCATTCGGATCGGAGTGCTGATGCAGGATTTGGAAATGAAAAAACTGCACATAAGGTACAGTTTCTGTGTTTTGCAGAGGAACGTCAGAAGAAGAACAGAAGATTGCCCTGCAGGACACTCCTCAGAGATCATATCATTTGCCGGTCCAGACCGTACCGGCCGGATTGTTGATTGGCACGCCTACCGCATTGCCGTATTCCGTCCATGAACCGTCATAGTTGCTTGTGTCATATCCAAGGATATAGTGAAGTGCAAACCAGGTGTGACTGGAACGCTCACCTATCCGGCAGTAGGTAATGACCGGTACGGAACCATCCACCCCTCTCTCTTCATAGATCTTTTTAAGCTGCTCGCGCGGGAGGAATGTACCGTCATCGGGGTTCACAATGCTTCCCCACGGAACATTAATCGCTCCCGGCACATGTCCCGCCCGGATAGCCAGTTCCTGGATGCCTTCAGGCGCAATCACTTGCCCACGATACTCCTGCGGGGACCGGATATCAACAAGTGCACCGGGTTTTTCACTCTCCACAACGGCAAGCACATCCTGCAATCCGGATCGCAAGTGCGCATTGACTTGTTTCACTTCGTAGCTGGCGGTCTCATAACGGGCCGGACGATTGCTGACCGGTCGCCGCTCACGCTCCCACTTGTCACGTCCTCCATCCAGGATCCTGATTTTTTCATGTCCGTAAATGGTGAACACCCAGGCGCCCCAGGCTGCGAACCAGTTGTTATGATCACCGTAGAGCACCACAGTGGTCTCATTGCTGATACCAAGCTCGGACAACAGCTCCTCGAATCGCTTTTTGGATACGATATCACGGCGCACCGGGTCGACAAGATCCGTATGCCATCTCAGATTGATCGCTCCCGGTATATGGCCCCGTTCAAATTTTCCGGGTTCAACGCTAACTTCTACAAACCGGACATCCGGATTGTTCAGGTTCCGGGCGGCCCACTCGGTCGATACCAGGGCGTCGGTGGCATTGACCTGTGCAGCCGAAGCAAAGAAAATTGCAAATGCAAGTATGATTAGTTGTTTCATGATTGTTTGTCTTTTTTGTGATTTGTGCTGTCAGGAACAGGCTTTCCTGCCTCAGACAGCAGCCTGGTTTATATTTGTTGGCACGTGTATTGATCAAACATCAATTTCTAGCTATTGATTTTATTACATTTATACTTTTTTACTTATTTTTTTTACGATGGGATAAAGCCCGGCTGCAATGGCGGAAATCGCCTGTTCCACTTCGGTGGTATCGGTATCAACAGAGAGGGCTTCGTCGCCGGGGGCCTGATACTCCGAGTCGTAACCAGTGAGTGACTTCAGCTGTCCCAGTTGTGCTTTGCGGTACAGTTTTTTCGGATCACGACGGATCAGAGTCTCCGGCCGGCAGTGAACATGCACCTCCAGAAACCGGTCTTCGGGGAACAGATCCCGCACGGTCTTCCGGTCATCTTTATATGGCGAGACAAACGAGCAGAGCACGATATTACCTTGTTCAAAGAACAGCCGGGCGACTTCGCCCACCCTGCGGATGTTTTCTTTCCGGTCGGCCGGACTGAATCCAAGATTCCGGTTCAGACCATGCCGGAGCTGATCGCCATCCAGCAGCATCGTCTGATAACCCTTCTCCCATAATTCTTTTTCCAGCACTTTGGCCAGAGTAGTCTTACCCGCACCGGAGACTCCGGTAAACCAGACTACTGCAGCCTTGTGGCCATTATGGATCTCCCGATCTTCCCGACTGATGTTCCAGTCCTGCCAAAACACATGCTCCGTTTTTTCGGACGGGGTGTTGTGTCGATGTGCGTCAGGTGCTCCGCTTCCTTCCACTATGAGACCGGCACCAGCGGTCACATTGGTATCGGGATCTATCAGAATAAAGCTTCCCGTTCCGCTATTGACATGATACGGATCGATGAACAGAGGCTGGGCCGTTTCCAGGACGACATTTCCTATCTCATTGAGGTTCAGTTTTTTTTCAGGAATCTGTTCCAGCGAATCCACATCAAACCGATGTGAAATGCCACCGACCACAGCCCGGGTGGAACGTGTCGTGTGCATCACATCGTAGGTCTTCCCGGTTTGCAGCGGCTGCTTGTACATCCAGCATACGGTTGCCTCAAACCTTGTTGCGCTCTCAGGCACATCATCCAACTTTACGATCATGTCACCCCGGGAGATGTCCCTCTCCTGATCCAGTTGAAGAACAACCGACTCACCGGGACCCGCATCATCGACTTCCCCGTCTGGTGTCAGGATAGAGCTGATCCTTGCACGTTCGTTTGCCGGCAGGATTATGACATCATCCCCAAGACTCACCGTGCCGGACACAATACGTCCTGCATACCCGCGAAAATCCTGATCCGGTCGGATTACATACTGAACCGGAAAGCGGAAATTGTTCAGGTTTCTTCGATCCCTGACATCAACCTGTTCCAGGTGGGACAAGAGTGTGGGCCCATCATACCACGGCATATGATCGCTTTGGTTGACGATATTGTCACCCTGCAGTGCTGAAATCGGTATGAATGTGATGTTACCAGGGTCAAGATGCTCCGCAAAGGAGGTGAAATCGTTTACGATTTGCCTGAACCGTGATTCGCGATAATCCAGCAGGTCCATTTTGTTGATGGCAACGACGAGGTTTGGAATTCCAAGCAGTGATGAGATGTATGCATGCCGGCGGCTTTGTGTCAGCACGCCTTTTCTCGCATCAATAAGTATGACCGCAAGGTCGGCCGTTGACGCGCCTGTCACCATGTTGCGGGTGTACTGCTCATGACCCGGTGTGTCGGCTATGATGAATTTGCGCCTGGGTGTTGCGAAATAACGGTATGCCACGTCGATGGTGATGCCCTGCTCACGCTCGGCCCGCAGTCCGTCCGTAAGCAGGGCAAGGTTAACCGAACCCTGATCCGCAGCTCCTGAGAATTTCTGGATGGCATCCAGTTGATCCTCGAAAATGGACTTGCTGTCAAAAAGCAGCCTGCCAATGAGTGTACTTTTCCCGTCATCGACACTACCGGCAGTCGTAAATCGCAACAGTTCGGTTTCCTGAACCGTTGGGGGGTGATCCGTTTTATCCAGATGATTCAATTTTCTTGAAATTTAATGATTGGTATTTCCCGATTTGAGATATGCGATCCGGAGTTTTTTTTTGATCCAGAGTGCTTTGAACCAGAGTGTTTTGAACCAGGACTTTTCAAAATCGCTATTTAAAAGTAGCCAAGTTTTTTCCGGTCCTCCATGGCGGCTTCGGAGCGTTTATCGTCATGCCGGTTTCCGCGCTCGGTGATCCGGCTTGCCGCCACTTCCGCAATGATTTCATCAAGACTTGATGCGTGTGACAGCACCGCGCCCGTGCAGGTGGCATCGCCGATGGTCCGGAATCGCACGGTTTTCTGCACGACTTCTTCATCCGGGTAGCGGGTGATGAACGGGGAATCATCCAGCCAGACCCCTCTGCGGTTGATGACGTTACGGGCATGGGAGAAGTAAAGCGAGGGTATGGCAATGTTCTCCGTGGCGATGTACTGCCAGATATCCATCTCGGTCCAGTTGCTCAACGGGAATACCCGAAAGTGCTCACCGGGATTCATTCGCCCGTTGAACAGGCCCCACAGTTCAGGGCGCTGATTTTTTGGATCCCATTGACCGAATACATTTCTGTGAGAAAAGAACCGCTCCTTGGCTCGGGCCTTCTCCTCGTCTCTTCGACCGCCACCGATGGCGCAATCGATGTTGTGCTCTTTCAGGGTGTCAAGAAGTACCGTTGTCTGCAATGCATTTCTGCCGGCTTCCGGACCCGTTTCCTCCTGTACTCTTCCCTTCTCAATGCTTTGCTGCACACTTCCGACAATAAGACGGCTGCCGTTCCGCCGGACCAGAGCATCACGGAATGCGATGGTTTCCGCAAAGTTGTGCCCGGTATCGACGTGGAGCAGCGGGAAGGGATTGCCCAGCGGTCGGAACGCCTTCTCGGCCAGATGCACCAACACAATAGAATCCTTGCCGCCAGAAAACAGAAGCGACGGACGTTCAAACTGCGCCGCCACTTCACGCAAAACGTAGATGCCCTCCTCTTCCAATGCTTCCAGGTGTGTGGGCCGCTTGCGCACAGGTGGGCCGGACAATCCCGAGGCCGCAAAAGCCGTAATGCTGTCAGTTTGACCGTTGCCGGTATGTATGTGCAGATTGTTCATATTTCTTTACGATTTTTTCTTATTGATCTTATTTGGGATGAGGGATTTCAGGTCCACAGCCATGCTACCATGAGCACGGTGATGGTCATGAGGATAATGGTTACGGGCAGCCCGGCTTTGAAAAAATCGGGAAACGTGTAGCCTCCCGGCTCCATGACCATCAGGTTCGTATGGTAGCCGATGGGTGTGAGAAAGCTTGCGGAGGCTGCGACGGCAACCGTGACACCAACCGCCTGGGCATCCAGACCCATGGCATGAGACGCACTCAGCGCAATGGGCAGCATCATCACCGCGGCGGCATTGTTTGTGATCATTTCAGTCAGAATGTTTGTCATCAAATAAATCACAGCCAGCAACAAAATCACTCCCAATCCCGAGGTGACACCGATTATTGAGAAGGCGACACCTTCGGCCAGACCGGTGTTTTCAAGCGCCTTTCCGATGTTCAATGCCGATGCAATCACTATCAGTATGGGAAAATTGAGAGCGGTCACGGCCTTTTTGAGCGGCAAAATACCGGTAGCAATCAGTATTACAGCTGCACCGATAACAGCGTGATGGATGGGAAGCAGACCGGCGACAGAAATACCTATCATTACTACAAGGATCAATAGTGAGACAGATGATCCACCCGGGATCCAGCGGTAAGTTCCATGATGCACACCGTGGTCTGAGCGGACCGGAACGCTGGTGCCGCCCGCTGTTTCTCCGCGGGTATATACCCCGCTGGGCAAAGATCCGCTCATGGCTGTAGAGGAAAACGCAAAATTCCCCTGAAAAATCTGTTGGTTGAATGCAGGAATGTGGTTCTTGTACACGATGGCCTTGTCCTGATTGTCACTTATCGCATCTGTATATTCTCCGGATATTGCAGTGAAAGGCCGGTCCGGAAGCCATTTGTGACCGATAAAAACAAACCACAGAATCACCAGCAAAGTAGCGGGAATACCAATCCACGCTAGCTGAAACAGGTGAAACGCACCATACCCCCGCTCCGCCATCATATCTGAAACGATGAGGTTTGTTGAGGTGCCTATGAGTGTAATGATTCCACCGGTGATCGCGGCATAGGAAAGTGGAATCAGGAGTTTTGACACGGGAATTCCCATCCTGGCAGCCCAGCGCTCCAGCTGCGGAATAAACATGGCCACTATCGGGGTGTTGTTAAGAAATGACGACATAACCGATGTTGATCCCATCACCCTGAGCAGCAGTCCGCCGGTCTGCTGTTTTTTCGGGATGAGGACCTTCTCGAACCAGGAAAAGAGACTGCTTTGCTGTACACCAGCAGCCACGATGAATAGCGATCCTACGGTAATCACAGTGGTACTGATGAAACCGGCCAATGCCTGAACCGGCGTCACGATGCCTGTGAGCAGGAACAGGGCCAGCACACCAAGGAAGATAAATTCCGGCCGGGTGAAACCACGCACGAGCGAACCCATCATTGCAATGATGACAACCGCCGCGAACCAGGCCGTCCAGTCTAGTAAATCAATGATGGGACTCATTCCTCTATTGATACCGATTGTTGGGTGAATGTGGATGAATTATCACTTTGAACTCGCAGTTATTGCAATGTTTGGGTTGAAATCAATATTGAGGTTGAGGTTGAGGTTGAGGTTGAGGTTGAGGCTATAAGTATGGATATGATTATGTTTGCTCTGGCGTTACGACTGACATGGTGGATACGTGGTGCGGAATTGTCCGGGTGATGGGCACAAAAAAACCCGCAACCGGAATGGCAGCGGGTTTTTTGGGGAAAAATCAGATGCAGAATCTGTTTAACACATAGAACAACCACTACCATCCGGAGGAGGCATCATACAACACATACACATGGCTGCGCATATTTTGTATCGAAGTCTGGTAGTTGAAAAATTGTTCATCTATAGTAATGATATCCCGAGTCGGCTTTCTGTAAGCACAAAGATTCCCGAGTGGTGAGTTTTGACCATTCAGATGAATAAAGCTACAATCTACTTACGCTTATGTCAAGGTTTAAAAATAATTTATAAGTACGATTGACAGAGGATATGGCAAATTGCAGCAAAATTCCTACATTGGCTTATAAGAGTATTTTTTTACTAAAATGAGAGAACGCAGATATTCAGATTTCAACAATCAATCTCCATGGCTCACCATGTCACAAAATCCGGGTATGCTGCACTGACCGATCGCCTGAACCGTTTCCCGCAGGGAGCCCCGCCGACTGAACTGCTCTTCAGAATCCTGAGCATATTGATGAGTGAAAAGGAGGCCGAGCTTTTATCCCGGATTCCGATCAAGCCGTTCACGGCTGAAAAAGCAGCTAAAATTTGGAAGATGTCCAGTGTTGAAGCACAGAAAGTCCTCGATGGGCTGGCGGAGAAGGCCATTCTGCTGGATATTGAGAAAAACGGTATCACAACCTACATCCTCCCTCCACCCATGGCAGGTTTTTTCGAATTCTCCCTGATGCGAACACGGGGAGACATCAATCAGAACGTGCTCAGCAAGCTGTTCTATGAATACCTGAATGTGGAGGAGGATTTCATCAGGAACCTGTTCACCGAAGGGGAAACACAGCTCGGTCGGACTTTTGTCCACGAGCCTGCCCTGCCGACCGGCAACACGCTACATGTGATGGACTACGAAAGGACGAGTGAGGTGATCCGGACGGCAAAGAAGATGGCCGTTGGAATCTGCTACTGCCGTCACAAGATGCATCACATGGACAAGGCATGCGATGCTCCGATGGATATCTGCATGACCTTCAATAATTCAGCCGATCCTCTGGTTCGGCACGGTTTTGCCCGACAGGTTGATGCGGCCGAGGGTCTGGATCTGCTGCAGCAGGCACATGACAGCAACCTGGTGCAGTTCGGGGAGAATGTGCGCGAGGGGGTGAATTTCATTTGCAACTGCTGCGGGTGCTGCTGTGAGGCGATGATTGCCGCACGACGATTTGGCATGCTGCATCCTGTGCATACCACCAATTACCTTCCTGAAATCGATGAAGAAAAGTGTAACGGGTGTATTCGCTGTGTGCAGGCGTGTCCGGTTGAGGCGGTCGGAGTGGTTTCGGCGAACGACCCCAAAAAGCCGAAAAGGCAGAAAGCCCGGCTGAACGAGGATATCTGCCTGGGATGCGGGCTCTGTGTAAAAGCGTGTGACAGGGATGCCATGCGTCTGGTTGCCCGAAAACAGAGGGTGATCACTCCTCTGGATTCGACCCACCGTGTAGTGATGATGGCCATCGAACGCGGCAAACTTCAACATCTGATCTTTGACAACCGGACGCTCTATAGCCACCGTGCCATGGCGGCGATTCTTGGCGTTGTTCTTGGGCTTCCCCCCATCAAGCAGGCGCTGGCGAGTGAGCAGGTCAAATCGCGTTATCTGGAAACGCTTATAAAGCGGTTTCGAGGATGAAACCGGTGTGGGTTCTACTGGATTCGAACCAGCGACCTCCACGATGTCAACGTGGCGCTCTAACCAACTGAGCTAAGAACCCTGAATTGGGGGGAATGAAAGATATGATTTTGGACTGAATCAGACAACCATCACCCTTGGAGTTACTCCATTTTTTAAAAAAACAGCCAGTTTTCATTTCCAGGTCACGGCAGTGTACTGTTATATATATACCCTGCAAATGATAAGAGATAATCTTGAGATAACTTAAAAAATCATCACGGAGCGGCACCGGCGTCCATGTCTTTTTGTTACCTATTCTTTAACACCAAATATTTGATACGGTTTGCTCTCATCCAGCAGAGGGGCAACCTTTTTTTGTATCTCCTCCTTGAGTACATCCACAATCCGCTCTTTGAGGTGGTGGCGGTAAGTTACGATACTGATCTCGCGGGCAGGAACCGGATCCTCAAAATTCTGTATATGCTTCATCTCATCGTCTGTAAAATCGCGAATCGAAAGCAGAGGCAATATCGTGATGCCCTTGCTGGAATCCACCAGGCGTTTAAGTGAATCAATACTGCCGGCTTCGTATATCAGGTTGCTGTAGGTGCGGTTCTGCTTCTTCAGCTCGCACAGAGCAGCGATTTGGCTCCTCAGACAGTGGCCCTCCTCGAGTAGCCATAACCGGTCCAGATCCAGATCCTCTGGTCTGACCAACTTCTTGTGGTTCTTGTTTCCATTCAGCAGCGCAACACTTCGATAGACCACAAACGGCTCGTTGTACAAAGGAATTTCACGAATGGCTTCCTGTCCGAGCGGTGTTGCCAGTATGCCCGCATCAATCATGTTGCTTTTAAGTTGAACCACAATTTCACTGGTGGTAAGCTCATTGATTGTGATTTTAAGCTTGGGATAGTGTTCGAGCATATCCTGCAAGAAAAGAGGTAACAGATAGGGCGCAACGGTCGGGATGACTCCCAGCCGGAGTTCTCCTTCAACCTGATCACTCATCTCTCCCGCCAGACGTTGAAGGTGATCGACCTCTTCGAGGATCCTGCGGGCCTGAGCTATGATCCGCTTGCCGGTTTCAGTGGGCATAACCGGGGATCGACTGCGGTCAAACACTTTCACCCCAAGTTCGCTTTCCAGACGGTTGAGCATGGTACTCAGGGTCGGCTGAGTCACCCTGCAATGCTCTGCAGCACGGGCAAAATGGCGAAAACGGTCAATGGCAATGATATAAGTAAGCTGCTGTATATTCATGGTCAATAGTTAAAATGTCCGGTTAATAAATTTCATCAATATTAATATAAATAAGATCATCGGATTTTATCACATATTGTCCGGACTTTCTATGTTTTTTTCTTACACTATGCTGGAACCTGGTACATAAACATGACCCTGAGATTCGCAGAGAAGCCGAAGCAGGAAACATCAGTGGGTAAAATCATTGGCATACAATTCCAAACACAATGCCTATCGCCAAAAAAGTTGTCATATTGCTTACCAGCACGCTGACCGTGATGTCAGGTGCCACTATCGGTCCGGTGCTTCCCCTTATGAACGAAGTGTTTGCAGATACCCCGAATGCTGCTCTGCTGACCCGCCTGGTACTGACCATGCCCGCTCTTTTTATTGTGATATCATCACCGATTGCCGGATATCTTGTCGACAGATACGGTCGTAAAACACTGCTGCTGGTCTCCACCCTGCTCTATGGTATTGCCGGCTCGGCGGGATCCTGGCTTGATACCCTGACCGCGATTCTGATCAGTCGCGCTCTGCTGGGCGTTTCCGTCGCCGGTGTGATGACCGTCTGCATAACGCTCATCGGCGACTACTACAGCGGGCCTGAGCGGCAGCGCATGATTGGCATGCAAAATGCTTTCATGGCGTTTGGTGGCGTGCTATTTATCACCAGCGGAGGGCTACTTGCTGATATAAGCTGGCGAGCCCCGTTCCTCATATACACAGCTGCTCTGGTCCTGTTGCCGGTCATAGCATTGATTATCACCGAACCTGGCCGAATCAGGCGTTCCCCAAACCAACAGAATCAAGACATTGACTCGTCCTCATCCCTGTTTACCGCCACACTTATCATAAGCATGGCCTTTTTCGGTATGGCGATGTTCTATATGATCCCGGTGCATATCCCCTTTAAGCTCGTACAGTTCGGCAGCATGAACAGCACAAAAATTGGTCTCGCACTTTCCACTTTTGTACTGATGGGCGCTATTATATCACTCAACTACCACCATTTTCTGAGGCGTATGACCTATCCCGCAATCTATCTGGTATGCTTTTTTCTGCTGGGAACCGGCTACGTATTCATCTCATTCGCAGGATCCTATGCGCAGATTTTCACAGGCATGGTCATTGGCGGAATCGGATCCGGCCTCCTTATGCCCAACTCAAGTATCTGGCTTCTTTCCGAAGCTCCGGAACATTTGCGCGGACGTTTTTCCGGAATGCTGACTACTGCCGTTTTTCTGGGACAGTTTATATCTCCCATCATGACGCAACCACTCGTTGATGCATTTTCCATCTCAACGGGGTTTCTGATTATCGGTGTTGCGGTTGCTATGGTCAGTATCTTCATAGCGCTCACTCTGGGTCTGATGAAAAAAAATCTCACGCGGTAGCCATCCGGGCTAGAGCACCATTTCAAATCTGTTTTCGTGTGATTCTTCAGGGTAAAAACCTACTCTTTCCAGATAGTTGCGATGTGCTTTTTTAGTGGCATGCGTTACCAGCTTTCGGATACCCTGTTTTCTCAGAAATTCCTTTTCCTCATTAAACAGATATTTGCTGATCTTGAAATCACGATAGTTTGGTATTACAAAATCCAAACTGATCTTCAGGACATTTTCTTGTTGTGGACTACCGATAATTACTCCCCCAGGTATCATATCACGCAGCACAAAAATACAGATGTCATCTTTGCCGGGAGTCATATCAAAATCAGGTTGGAATTTATTGATCTCTTCTCGATAAAAATCCAGAAAAGCCTTTAAGTACTTACTGTCGGGCGATACCTGGAGTAGCCGAAAATATTCACGGTCGCCCAGTATTTTTGAAAGATAATAAATGTTGATCAGGACAATAAAGCCGTTCATGGCCGCAACCGGGATGGCGTCAATCAGGAGACCATAGACACAAAAAGTGGCCGCACCGATCAAATTGATAATGCGCAACTTGACTATGGCACTCATCATCAGCGAGATTGCAATGAGCACCGATGCCACATACCCAATAATTTCGTAAATCAGCGACGGTTCCATAGATCAGTGCCGGATCCATATAAAAAAGCCGGCATCAGTACGTCAATTACGCACAATGATAATGCCGGCATCTATTTATTTGATTCCTGTCAGCTAATTCAGACTATTGAATTGCTATTTCAGTGCTTTCTTGACTTCATTGCGAAGATCATCAGCCTTTGCTTTTCCCTTGCTGATGATATTTTCTGTATCGTCGAGTGCTGATTCGTACTTTTTTCTCATTGTTTTGACAAAATCGTCAAATTCCGACTTAACCAGATCACCGTATTCATCGCTTTTCTGAGCGATCTGTTTACGCGTTTTTTCCCCCTTTTCAGGTGCGTACAGAACACCGAGGAGCGCGCCAATAAATGATCCGATTACTACGCTGATTAAAATATTCGTTTTACTCATATTCCCTCGTATTTAGTTTTATTGCGGTTTATTTATGTCTTACACTATGTATTAACATGTGAACACCTTGTAAGATTCCTGTGTTTTGATAATCCTTTAAATTAACCAAACTCAAGGCGGAATGATACGAAAGACAGTTGGTGTTTTTCTCATTACCGTTTTGAGCATCACCTCTTATAATTATAGTGATTAGAGATGAAAACTATAAATGCAAGTACGATTCTGATAATAAAAATTGCGTTAGCACTTACGCTCCAATCCTGTCACACACGAACCCACAGCACGAACGAGATCCTTGTAATGCAAAATGACCTACCCGAAGAAATCAAAAATCGTATGATTCCCGATTGGTTTGATCTTTCATTGTTCCCAAACCCTGACGACACCATCGAACTCAGCGATCATGAGTGGGAAGAACGGTTGTCTCATTCCGAATATAATGTCCAGCGAGCCGAGGGCACTGAACGTCCGTTCGACAATGAATATTACGCAACGGAGATAGAAGGCGTCTATGTCTGCCGCGGTTGCTCCAGTCCATTGTTCTCGTCGATTGCCAAATTCAGCTCATCTTCAGGATGGCCCAGTTTCTTCGCGCCACTGTCACCGGATCATATTGGTGTCAAGAAAGATCATCGACTGCTCATGGAACGCACTGAAGTACATTGTGCACGGTGCGGCGGCCATCTTGGACATGTATTCGACGACGGACCCAAACCTACCGGACTGCGTTACTGCATGAACTCCTCATCTCTTCGCTTCATCGATGAAGAGGATCATAAAAAAATCGCTGAGGGTCGAGAAAATGAACTTGAATTCAGATTGAATCGATAAAAGCAGATTACCGATGCATATGGAAATCAAATACTTGCTTATTTTTTTTCAACCACCAGAAGCTCGTAAATTGAAAGGAGGAAAATGATATG
>SLLP01000126.1 GCA_007133995.1 Balneolales bacterium | reverse complement strand
TAAAAAATGATTATTTAAAACAATACGCTTCTTATACTTGAATAAACCTGAGTTATTTACCGTGTTTATTCTAAAGAAAACAACCACATTATATTTGATTTGAACGGTGTTTTTTTTATCTTTAATGTATTACACTTTTTAAGTATCCAGGTTTTTAGTGTCTCATTTAAGAGCTTTTCCTCGCCAAAAAGACGATACTTCCCATTATAATTACGACTGACAAAGCCACTTCCCTTGAAGACAGAATGATTAAATCTTGCGGGTTTGGAAAAGCCGTATTTCAAAAAAACACCCTTCAAAATAACCATATAACATTATCATGAAAAATAAGTCAATGCTAATCAAGCAAATAGACCTGAATTTTGTATTTGTCTTTGTTGCACTTCTATTTGTCTCAATGCTTGCCTCTTCCTGTGGCGAAACCGAACCTGAGATAAGCGAGGATGTAAGTGCAACCGAGATTACCGATTTTGCCGGCCGACAGCTGGTCTACCTCCTGGATGAAATGGATGAAGCCATTGAAGAAAATCCCGAGGGAAGAAGAGGACCGCATGTAAGTGTTCGATCTGTCAGAGATGGCGAATTGTTTCTTATCTCTTCACGTGACTGGACCAGTGGTTTTTTGCCAGGCGTGTTGTGGTACATGTATGAGCTGACCGGAGATGATTTCTGGTTGGAGGAAGCCCGGGAGCGTACCGCCCCGATCGAGCGTGAAAAAACGAATGACGGCACCCATGATATGGGATTCAAGATCTACTGCAGTTTTGGTAACGGGTACCGTCTCACCGGAGACCCTCACTATCGCGACGTTATTGTTGAATCTGCGCAAACGCTTATCACACGATACAATGAAACGGTGGGAGCGATCCGCTCCTGGGATTTCAATCGGGAAACCTGGGATTTTCCCGTTATCATCGACAATATGATGAATCTTGAGCTCCTGTTTCGCGCCAGTGAAATCACCGGTGATCCGATTTATCATGACATAGCAGTTCAGCATTCCCGCACGACCATGGAGCATATCTTCCGGGACGACAACAGCTCCTATCATGTCGTTGATTTTGATACAACAACAGGAGAAGTCAGAAACCTTCACACTCATCAGGGCGAATTTCATGAGTCAGCCTGGGCACGTGGACAAGCCTGGGGCCTCTATGGATATGCCATGGCCTATCGATTCACCCAGTTGCCCGAATTTCTGGAGCAGGCAGAAAAAATTGCGGAGTTTATGCTTAACCATCCCAGGTTGCCTGATGATTTGGTACCATACTGGGATTTTGATGCAGAAAATATTCCCAGCGAGCCAAGGGATGTCTCCGCAGCGGCCATTACTGCTTCAGCACTCTATGAATTGAGTACCATGGTTCCCGAGAATAGTGACTACTACAAGCAGACTGCAGATCACATGCTAGCCAGCATGTATCGCAATTATCGTTCTGATCTTGGAGAAAATCTCGGCTTTTTACTGGATCACAGTACCGGCAATCGTCCTGGTGGATATGAAATTGCCACGCCAATCATATACGCTGAGTATTACTTCATTGAAGCCGCATTACGGAAGCAGGAGTTGGAGGGGTCCTGAAAAACATGACTGAAGCTTAAAATAGCCGATATCATTAAGGATCAATAGTTTGTCTATATCCATACATTTCAGTCGGGTACTACGCCTGAACAACGAACAAATGAATGGTGCTGACCATGTCCCGACTTTCAAGAAACATCACCCGGAAAATCGGACTGCCGCCCGGCAGTCTGGTTTTTACCGGGCGAAAAAAAACGGATAAGCTTCATCTTTCGATCATCGATTACAGCTCGGATCATTTCGACGAACTGGAATCACGCGACATCGAATCATGCTTTCCTTTTTACGATACACCGGCAACTTCATGGATCACTGTCACCGGACTTCATGAAACGGAAAAAATTGATGCCATTGCCAAACATTTTGGAATTCACCCCCTCATCTCCGAAGACATATTGAACACTCACCAACGGCCCAAAGTTGAGTTCTTTGACAACTACCTCTTCATCACTCTGAAAATTCTCGATTTTGAAGTTGATACTCAAAGAATAGGGATTGACCAGGTGAGTCTGATTATGGGGAAAGGGCATGTCATCATGTTCCAGGAGGCACATGAATCCCTTTTTGACCCGCTCAGAACCCGAATCCGCGAAAGCAAGGGGCGCATCCGTAAAATGGATGCCGACTATCTGCTTTACGCTGTTCTCGATATCATCATTGATCACTATTTCCTCAATCTGGAAAAAATAGGCGATCACATTGAACAAATTGAGGAACAGCTCATGATCGACCCAAACTCCGGAACGCTCAATGAAATTTACAGGCTCAAGCGCGAAGTTCTTTTTTTGCGCAAGTCGGTCTGGCCGCTCCGGGAATCGGTCAGTAAACTGGAGAAGTCGGAATCCACTCTCATCAGTGAAAGAATTGTGCCTTATCTGCGTGACCTGTACGACCATACCATCCAGGTCATAGACAGCGTGGAAACCAACCGCGACCTGCTCTCGGGAATGCTTGATCTTTATCTGTCCAGTGTCAGCAACAAAATGAATCAGGTGATGAAGATGCTCACCATCATCGCAACTATTTTCATTCCACTGACCTTCATTGTGGGCATCTACGGAATGAATTTTGCGAATATGCCCGAGCTTGAGTGGCATTATGCCTATTACGCAGTGCTTGGATTCATGTTTACGGTCGCAATCGGAATGCTGATCTGGTTCCGAAGAAAACGGTGGCTGTAAAGCTGATGGAGCGATAAAGGCCTGCATACTCCTGACCCATCTAAAGCGAATAGCTAAAAGTGATATGGCTACAAGTGATTCGGATAAAAGCGATTTGGCAGCAATTGGTTATGCACTACCGGTTCGTTCATTTTCCTGTAAATCACAAAATAACTTCCTACTCTGACCGGTTTTGAAAAATCCTCTGTCCGCAGCATGTCGACTATTTTTTTAACCTGATCGGAGTAGTTTTTCAACTCCATTGTCCTCTGATAAAAAGCAACGTCCATTGATTCGTCCAACTGAAGCGATGCAACGAAATCAAAAAAATCCAGTCCGGCCCGGAGTTGAACGTATATCGAATCTGCCATTGTGCTGGAAGCGAACCACAACTCACCGGTTGTCACAACTTCAGATTCATCAAGCAATTCCACCCTTATTGAACTCTTAAAAACTATACCATCCGGATAATCTTCAGGCGAAAAAAAGATAAATCGCCATTTCTTAATAGAATCTATTGCGGCAACATTCCATTCTGCATTTTTAATTGGATTCAAGATACGCGCCTCGTCAACACTGCCATTCGGTTTAACACGCATCATCACCTCCAAACTTTTTCTCATGGGATAGGTATCTTCTTCAAAATCCGGGAACAGGGTTTTCTCGATTAGCTGAACAGGCACATCGCTTTTAGCTTCGCGGCTGGTACTGCAAGCCAGGAAGCAAACGGGGAGGAGACTCAAAATGAGTACGCGACACATGGAAACCTGCTTTTTCTTTTCAGGCTTATCAAATGCATTTATTTAATAATTTAAGGAAAATATCACATATTACTTCACATGTAAAAAATTAAAATCCATGTCTGAAAACGGCTCGTCGATCAGGCGGTAGTGCCATCATTCGCGGGAGTAGGCAGCAAAGTCTTTGCGTTTCCTTGCTTTCTTGAGAATCAATCGTTAGACGGCCGGCTCCTTCGTCACCAGATCAGTTCCATGGTGCGATTCTGTACTCGACCATCTAAATTCTATCAATTTTACTGACTATCTTTTGATGCGTTCGAGAAGACATACCCGACCACCTCGAGAATATAATCGGTGTACGTTTTGTATTCGCCACGGAGCCAAAGAACAGCCCAGTCCTCACTACCAGCCACTACATAAGGCCGGATGTTATCGTAAGTCGAATTTGCAGTAACCTGTTTCCAATTCCAGGTAGCGCCCCCGTCGCGAGTTTGACCCTGAAAAATCTCATAGTGCCGCTGTCCGTTTGCTTCACTGATCAACGGTTCTCCGGTTACCGGATCTGCATCCGTTGAGATATAGGCCAGTGACGGATTATCCGGATGAAGCGAAATTAATCCGGTGTATTCATCCTCACGCGGGTAAAGTCTGGTGCCGGCATAGGCGATTTCGTAGTCATGCCAGCGGCTGCCATCCCATCTCGCATACCGATAACGGTGATCCATGCCCCCTTCGCCTTGTTTCGCCCTGTCACGGGTCACCGAGTATGCCACGTGTGGAAATCCGTCGGCATCCAGCTCAATGTCCGATGCCCATGCTATGTTATTTTCATCACCTGAAAAAATCTTCGTAAAATCGAAAGGTGACCGATCTGTATCGCTTCCCTCCAGAACGCCAATATCCGTCCCATCCGAACGGAAAACCCGATCATTTTCTACGTAACCATGATACAGACTGTTCTCGTAGTCTCTGGGGTGGGCTTCGGTGATAATGAAATGGATCTGGTTGGTTTGATTTGAAGAGTAGCGAACATACGGGCGATGCCTGCCATAAGCAGCCAGCCGGCCGAGGTACATCCAGGTATCGCCTTCATCGTCAGATACCATCACATTGGGATGCCAGCCGATACCCCGATGGAAGTTATAGGTGCGTCGGTTTTCTGAGAGGTGATAGACATTTGAATAGGTTGCCCGATCGCCCACGCCGACCTGGCTCACAGGCCCCCAACGGGTCGGATCTCCGGGTTCCATAGAGACACGCCAGTGGGAGTAGGGACCATTGTGCCCGGAATATACCATCAGATAACGACCATCCGGACGCACCATTAGCGCAGGCTGAGCATGATCATTCTGCTGAAACCGGGGATGCAGATTCAGCGTATCACTCTCACCGGTATGAAGATCATGTATGGTGAGAATGATATCCCCAACCGAGGATACTGACGCAAAAAGCAATCGGCCATTGTCGATAATACCACGTTCATCCTGGAACCAGCACCACCCTCCGTCTGGATTTAATACCAGTGGATCTCCAATGTAAACAGGAAGACCATCATCCCTTTTCTGCTGGCAAGAACTAAAAAGAACAATGATAAAACTGTAAAAAAGGATATTTCTAAAAATCATAAAATCCGGAAAATTGCAGACTCCTTTCATTATGTAAAAGACCTCACATTATATGTCACTGTTAATTTGGAATCACCAAGCGGGATGCACTGCTCTCTTCATCAGAATTACAGCCGCCGATCATTGCTGTTACTATCATACGAGGCCGCATGCCGAACATCAATAATGGAATGTTGCTATGCCAGAGAACATACAGGAATAAATTACAAATAGAAAAAAAGCCGGTGTATGCAATACGTTCATCCTGATTCATCTCAATCAACAAAAAACCCTTGCATCTGTAAACAAACAACCGGTCAGTGCTTTTCGAGCACCCACAATTCTACAAATTCACCTTTTCTGTGATCCGGCCGCCTGATATTACGGGATGGACCGACCACTTTCCTCTCAATCCGTTCGACTTTCATGTAACGCTTGAAACGGGCAAGCTCCTCTTCAACCGGATGCTCTTCCCCGATACCTGTCATACGACCCAGATTTGAGAATAAAACGACAAGTTTACCTTCCTCCTCCAGATGATCTCCGGCATCTGCAAAGAATCGATCAAACAGACCCGGCTCATAGTAGATGGCCCGGTCGAGCATGCCGGTACCCTCATCCGCTGGAAGCCAGGGCGGATTGAATACGATCAGATCCGCTTTTTTCCCGGCGTTTACGTTGTCATTGACCCTGGATTTCTTCCTGGTTTTGACACTGGCTTTGAGCCTGGATTCTGCTTCGGTTTTTCTTTTGGATTTGGCTTTGGTTTCAGGCACACTCTCGGTACTGTGCACGGCCTCATCATCATCCTTCCAAATCTTGAACAGATCGGATAAGTGCGCTTCCAGGCGATCCTGAACACTCTGATGCCTGGCATTTTCCCGGACAGTTATAACCGCGTTGGGATTGATGTCGGTTGCAATTATGTGCCGGAATCCGTGCTTCAACAGCTGGAAGCACAGTACCCCACACCCGGCTCCAATGTCAAACGCCAAGTGCTTCTTCCCCCGATATTTTTTCAGCCATTCATCAAACAGCAGGAGATGGTCGAACCGGGTGGGAAAATAGGTGCCGTACCATGGATATATTTCATGTCTGAGCACCGGGAACCGCACACCCTTCAGGAACCATTGCCATGAGCTGTTCAGGCCCTGGATTTGTGGAAACGGCAGCTGGAAATTCTGCATTTCCGGATAAAGCTCTCTCAGCCAGCCGATATCCGGCGACTTGCGCAGGGCAATCCGATTCTGCTCCACAGGTACCAGAAGACGGTTGGATGCCTGCCGGAACTCAGCGCGCCTGATCCGGTAACCCTGAAAATCTTCACCACCCATCTCGTCAGGTGCACTCATTCGTCCCCCGAAAACCTGCTTCTTCAGTTCCGAGAGCACTTTAAGGCCGGTGGGAAATGCGTCTTTTACCAGAAAGAATGTGCCGGACATCAGCCCGGCGACGACCTCATTCATATCCGACTTCTGATGGACAGGACCGGGGGTCTCACTCGGTGTTACAGGTTCAGGGCGAAGCGGAGCGGGTTTTTCGGAATTCACAGGTATCTCATTTTTCTTCGGAATTCATATGGATTGCAGGATGTACAGGACTCACAGGTTCATCATTGTTGATCACTGCGCTTTACAGAATATAGCTGTTACGGATGCCTATGGTGGATTTGTTGCGCAAATTGAACAGGAAATAAACGGATTGCCCGATAAATATCAACTTCTGACGCCGTTTGCCACTGGAATGGCCAGCGGATTATTTCTGTTCAAGCTCAAGATAAACGGCGTGATCCTGTCCCGCCGGATGATGCTGGTAAAATAAAAATCCATTTCTTGTAAGAAAGAAATGGGTGATCCGCAGCATCATCTGACCATATCAAGGCCACGCAAGGCAGACTCATCGTCGGGGTTGGCAAGCAACACTTTATTGAACAACACTGTGGCTTCCCGTTTTCGACCCAGCATCAGCTTGTTCCAGGCGAACAGAAGCAGAGAATCATAGTCAAACGGATAGAGATTGACCACCTTCTCGATAAATGGATCCGCACGCTCATATTGCCCCCGATTATAATAAATCAGCCCCATTCGATAGTTAACCAGACTATTCTGGGGATCTGTTCTAAGAATCTGCTCATACAATCCAATGATATCATCCCATCTTCCCAATGCAGACAACGGATAGGCCAGGCCCAGTTTCGGCTCAACGGCGTAAGGTTTCAGATCAACGGCCCGATGATAGAAACCAATCGACTCATTCATACTTCCTTTTTGATAGTGCAGCCAACCAAGACGCAGATTCAACTCATAGGATGAGGATTCATACACCTTTTCCAGTGCTTCAATTGCCTTTTCAATTTCTCCGTTATTTTCATGGGTGTAACTTTCTCTGAATGCCTCCTGGATGTTGCTCTGACCC
>SLLP01000014.1 GCA_007133995.1 Balneolales bacterium | reverse complement strand
TGCGCAATTACCTGGCTGGAGGAGCGGACGGAGCCCGCCAGGGGCAGCCTGAAGATCCTGGCCACGGACATCTCGCAGTCGATGCTTCAGACCGGCAAGCAGGGAATCTATGCCGCTGAGCTGTTTCAGGGGCTGCCCGGCTTTGTCGTAAACAGATATTTTTCAAAGATACCGGGGAGCCCGCCCGCATATCTGTTGAATAAGGATGTGCGCCGCATGATCAGTTATGCGCGGCTCAACCTGAAGGAAAGCTGGCCCATGAGTGGGCCGTTCCATATTATCATGTGCCGGAATGTGATGATCTACTTCAACCGGGAGACGCAGCAGCAGCTGGTGTCACGGTTTCAGCAGATGCTGGAACCGGGGGGATATCTGTTCCTGGGGCACTCGGAAGGCCTGCAGGGAAGCAACCCCAACCTGCGCAATATCCGTCCGGCCGTATATCAAAAAATCAGGTAGTGCATGAAGACCACCGTAGGCGTCAGTGATTTCAAAGTTTCCGGAAACCCCGGGGAGGAATTGATTACCTATGCCCTGGGCAGCTGCCTGGGGGTGACGTTGTATGACCCGGTAGCCATGGTGGGCGGCCTGTTGCATGTAATGCTGCCGCTCTCCAAGGCCGATCCGTCCAAGGCCCTGCTCAAACCGGCCATGTACGTGGATACCGGTTTTTCGGAGCTGCTCGAAACATCCTACGAGTACGGTGCAACCAAGAAGAACCTGGTGGTGGTTGTGGCGGGCGGCGCTAGCATGAAGAACGGCCAGTCGTCAGACTATTTCAAGATTGGCCAGCGCAATTTTACCATCCTGCGCAAGCTGCTATGGAAAAACGGATTCATTATTGCCGCCCAGGATGTCGGCGGCATGACATCCCGCACCATGTCACTGCGGATGAGCGACGGGCTCATCACGATCAACAAAAAACCCTTCTTTCAGCTTGAAGGAAAACGAACCGGGACGTATGGAACCTGAAATGTCTCCCACTGAATCAATCAAGCCATAATGGATGAGCTCATGGCGAAAATCAACGTACTTATCGTAGACGACTGTTCGGTCACCAGGGAGGTGATTGCCCGCACCCTGAGGATGACCGGTCTGGAGCTTGGAAGCATCTATGAGGCCCCCGATGGTAAAAAGGGGCTGGAGATGCTGGACCTGCAACCGGTGCATCTGCTGTTCCTGGACATCAACATGCCGGTCATGGACGGGCGGGAAATGCTCCGGCGCATCCGGTCGCACCAAAACGGGTCACAAATACCCATTCTTATCATCTCTTCGGAGAGCAACAGACGGCAAATCCGCCATTTTGAAGACCTGAACGCCGGATTTGTACACAAACCGTTCACCGTGGAACAGCTCGCCGGGGCTGTCCGCAAACTGACGGAAGCCAGCCATGAACAATGATCTGAAAGAAATAATTTACGAATCAGCCATCAGGACTTTTGAAATGATGTGCTACATGTTTCCACTCGACGAGGATGAAATTGCCGGGGACGGCCACGACATGGATGAAAGCTGCATGACCGCCCTGGTGACATTTGACGGAGCTTCGGACGGCGGCATGGTGATCCGTTCCAATGCCGATCTGGTGGATGCGATCGCTGTCAACATGCTGGGCAGTGATGACGCCACAACGGACCAGAAGCAGGGCGCGCTCTGTGAAATTGCGAATATTGTCTGCGGGAACATCATCCCGCACTTTTCGGACGGCGAAAAGATCAGCTATATCCGTCCGCCGGGCATTGTCGGCGCCGCCGAGGATCCGCACGCACGTTTTCATGGCATGGAAAAGGTCGGGCCCGTGCATGTCCATCTCGACGAAGGCCATGCCGATATTGTTCTCTTTTACCTGAAAAAATGAGATGTCATGATCAAAGTACTGGTTGTGGATGATTCGGCGCTGGTGCGCAAGATCCTTACGGAGGAGTTGAACCGTCAGAAGGACATCGAAGTGGTGGGTACGGCCATTGATCCCTATGCGGCGAGGGACAAGATCGTTGCGCTAAAGCCGGATGTGCTGACCCTGGATCTGGAGATGCCGCGGATGGACGGCCTTTCCTTTCTTGCCAAACTGATGAAGCACTATCCGATGCCGGTGGTGGTCGTGAGTTCGCTGACCCCGAAAAACAGTGAAAACGCCCTGCAGGCTTTGCGGCTGGGGGCTGTTGACGTGATCTGCAAGCCGGGGTCGGCCTATTCCACGCAAAACATATCCATCCAGATCATAAAAGCGGTGAGGGCCGCGTCGCATGCGCGTTTTGACCGGGTTGCGACACGCCCGGCACCACAGACCAGGGGTCCCGGCACCGGAGCAGCGCCAGTGCACGAGACGGTGGTGCCGAGAACGGGACTCATCCACACGACCAGCAAGATCATTGCCATGGGTGCATCCACGGGGGGCACCCGTGCCATTGAAGCTGTGCTGACGGCCCTGCCGGCGGATACGCCGGGTATTGCCATGGTGCAGCACATGCCGCCGGTGTTCACCGCCACGTTTGCCGAGCGCCTGAACCAGATCTGCCGCATTGAGGTGCGTGAGGCGCGCGACCGTGACCGGCTGGTGCCGGGCCTGGCGCTGCTCGCCCCGGGCAACTACCATATGCTAGTGGAGAAAAGCGGTGCCAATTACTATGTACGCATAAAACAGGGTCCGCCGGTGCATCACCAGCGTCCCAGCGTCGATGTCCTTTTCCATTCGGTGGCCACCTCGGCCGGCGTCAATGCCACCGGGGTGCTGATGACGGGGATGGGAGCTGACGGCGCAAGGGGCATGCTGGCCATGAAGGAGGCCGGATCCTACAATATCGTCCAGGATGAGGCCACTTCCGTTGTTTTCGGAATGCCCAAAGAGGCCATCCGGGTGGGTGCCGCCTCCGAAGTCACACCTCTGCAGGGAATACCTGCCGGCATCCTCAAGCAGATTGCAAAAGGCCAGATGTCGGCAGATATCACCTGAGTGAATGAAAAACCGTGAAAGGAAAAGATTATGAACCTGAATATCCTTGTTGTTGATGACAGCGCCGTCATGAGAAAAATGATCATCCGGACGCTCACGATGTGTGGCATCGGGATTGACAGCATCCACGAAGCCTCTAACGGAAAGGAGGGGCTGGCCCTGCTGGACGAGCACTGGATCGATCTGCTGCTCATAGATATCAACATGCCGGTAATGGACGGCATGGAGATGCTCAACCATGTGCGCAGCAATCCGGAGACGCGGGATATTCCCGTGCTCATCGTGTCCACGGAGAGCAACGAGCAGCGTATTGCCAGTTTTTATAAACTGGGTGCTTCGTTCGTGCACAAGCCGTTCACCCCGGAGGAGATAAAGCAGGAGATCAACCGCATTACGGGCATGGTGGCTTGAGGGGAGCGGCGCGGCGGTGGTTGGCGGCATGCGCTGCATGCGCTGCATGTGCTGCTTGTGCGGCATGTGCGGCATGTGCTGCTTGTGCGGCATGTGCTGCCGTTACCGGTATTGGTCAGTTGGGAGGCAGCAGCAGGCTGAATGTGATGCCGCTTTCCGCGGAATTGCCGGCCGGGACGACGGTAATGCCCATCTGACGGGAAATCTGGCAGGCCAGGCTCAGGCCCAGTCCCATATGTTGGGCCTTGTCGGTGACGAACGGGTAAAACATCCTGGAACGGATATGCTCCGGGACGGGATCGCCATAATTGGTGATGCTGATTCTCAAAGGGGAGTCTGTGGTGATGACGACCGGAAAGTTTTTCCCGCTCGGGTGCTCCAGGGCATTGGTGAGAAGCAGCTTGAGCAGCCGTTCCAGCTTCTCCCGGTTCCCCCGGATCATCCGGCTCTCTTTTTCCTTGCGGAACTGTATCCGTTTTGCATCCGCTTCATCCATTTCGCCGATCAGGTCAAGCACAACGGATTCGATACGGATATTCACCGGCTTGTACTCCCGGTCCAGCGTGAACAATGATTCCAGTTCATCGAGCATGGCGTTGAGCTGCTCCATGCCGGAGCCCAGTTTTTCCACCCGCTTGCGGGTCATCTCCGAGTCTGATTCGTCGGCCAGCATATCGATGTAACCCTGCATACCCGTCATGGGCGAGCGGAGCCGGTGGAGCACCAGGGCAGCCATGTCCCGTGCATTTTGCGCTTCTTTCGGGCTCGGCAGGCCGGGGAACGGTTTAAGCAGCACAAGGTGGCACGCCGTTTCACCCCACTGGAAAATGCCGCGCTCCATGACCAGCCAGGATCTGTCGAAATAGGCCAAGTCCGGCAGGTTGCCGGTATTTTGCCGGTAGCAGAGTATGCCGGAAAGCTGTTTGCCGGCAATGTGGTTGCCGGGGAAGTCGCTGGCAGCGTATGAGTTGACAGCCAGGATGGTCTCATCGCCGGCATTGGTAACAAAGGCCGGGAGAGGATAGCGATCCAGGAGAAAACGCAAGTCGCTGAGCGAGAGTCGGGCAGCTTCCATTTCCTGCTTGTCATGGTCCTGGCCGGGAATGTCTCCGGTTGCAATAGATTCAAAGCCTGCACCGGCCCGGGTCAGGAGGTGTTCAAAGGGCATGTTCACGAATGTAGTAAATAAAAACGTAATAAAACCACACAGTTCATTGATTTACTGTTTTTCCGTTATCATAAATACGGCTAAGCGGAGGGATATGACTACTGCCATATCACAAATACTGCAACAGTTATCAGTCGGCCAGGTGCAATACTTAAATATTTTCGTGGGGAGGGAAAAAAATGCCATGCCGGGGACATTTTCTGTTGCACCGCCGGAATATAAACACTCCGGAAATAGAATGAGAGGCTTTTTTTTAATATGGCACGGCAGTTGCTGTATACCGCTTGAAACCAGAAAACCGACAATCAGACGGAAATAAGACGGCGATGAAATGCCCATGACGGCAACCCGACACACAAGAGCATGATTTAAAAACGGTCATGGAATTGCATGTGAGCGCTTGAATCCAATTTATTTTAAAACAGATGAAACTTATTGACGACCAACATTCGATGCTGATGGGCAGGGCTATGGACGCCATGACTTTGCGGCAGAAGATGACCTCCTCCAATATTGCGAACCTGGATACTCCGGGCTACCGGAAGCTGGATGTGCGGTTCGAGGATGAGTTGCAGCGGGCCCAGGCCAACGGCGGCGTACGGAAAATGAATACGGTCACCCCTTCCATCGAGGAAACCGACCGCAAGCCGGTCCTGGAGGACGAACTTCTGGAAATGACAGACACGCAGATCCGGGTGAATGTGCTTACCCGATCGCTCCGCCACCATTTCGACATGCTGCGAATGGGAATAACCGGCATCAACCGCTAACCGGAACAGATAACCTGACCCATGTTACCTGAACGAATTTTTTCATCTTTTCAGACGGCCTCACAGGGCCTGTCGGTGCAGCGGGAAAAAATTGCTGCCGCAACGAACAATATTGCCAATGCCGGGACCTCGGCTCCGGAGGGCTCGGCGCAGGTGTTCCGTCCGCAGTCCGTCCAGACGGACACCGGCAACCGGCAGGACTTCCAGCGGGTGCTTCTGGACAGTATCTCGACACTAAAAAGATCCCGTCCGGAACATCTCTCGCCCGGTGTGTCATCCGGCAACCAAGGCATGACCCGAAGCAACCTGGGTCCGTCAGCCACTATTGTGGAAGCCGATAACTTCCGGCACGAATTTGACCCCAACCATCCGGATGCCGACGAGAATGGCATGGTCCGCTACCCGGATGTTGATCTGATCCGCGAAATGACGCAGCTCGTGAGTGCCAACCGGCTTTATGAAGCCAACCTGAGCGCCATTGAAGCGGAAAAGCAGATCATCAAACGATCACTTGAACTATAAACGGAACCGTAAATACCGTCAGTCATGCACGTATCACCGTTACAACATCTTCCCGTCCAGGATATGGACCGTTCAAAAAGTCTCAGGAAAGCCGCTTCAGCCGCCGCACCCCCGAAACTGACCGACGAAGAAACCCGCATGATCCGCAAGGAATTCGCGGATGTCAAGCAGATCAGTTTCTACAGTGGCAATGGCGAGATGCAACATCAGACGCTCGCCGGCCGCGGCCGCCATATCGACACATTAATCTGATACCAACAGCAAGGGGATAATCATGAGCAGCCCAATTGAAATCAAAGGGATAAAGCCATTTGAAATGGAGACCGGCCTGCGCCGGCCCGAGGTGTCCGCGGCCGGTACCGGCGACAGTTTCGGTAAGATGCTGACGCGTGCCGTCAACTCCGTGGACCAGACCATGAAAACATCGGAACAGGGCATCCAGGATTTCGTTGCCGGAAAAACCGAGAATGTCCATGAGGTCATGATCAATATGCAGCGTGCACAGTTGAGTTTTCAGCTGATGGTCGAGATGCGCAACAAAGCCATTGAGACCTATCAGGAAATCAGCCGGATGCAAGTCTAAACACAGGTGTGAATCATGGGAAGTATTTCCGAGTCAATCCGATCATTTCTTGAACCGCTCAGCGCCGCACAAAAGACCATATTCGGGCTGCTGACGCTGGGACTTCTTCTGTTTTTGGGCACGGTGTTCTATATGACGCTCAAGCCGGACTATGCCCTGCTGTTTGGTTCCCTGCCCGGGGATTCGGCGCGCGAGATTGTGGAGGAGCTTGAGGAACATGGAATTTCGTACCGGGTGGGTGACGGCGGCCGGTCCATTTACGTACCCAGGAACCGGGTGGATGAGTTGCGGATGAAACTGGCCTCGGTCAGTCTGAACCACTCCGATTTCCGGGGCTACGAATTGTTTGATGAAAACGCCCTGGGCATGACCGATTTCATGCAGCGGGTCAACAAGCAGCGGGCGCTGGAAGGCGAACTGGCCCGTTCCATAAGCAGTCTGGAGCAGATAGAACATGCGCGTGTGCATCTGGTGCTGCCGGAGCGGACCCCCTTCCAGCGGACGACCGTTGATGCCTCGGCATCCATCATGGTCAATCTCGCCAGGGGCCGCACCCTTAACCAGGCGCAGGTGCAGGGGATGACCGCCCTGGTTGCCGGAAGCGTGGAGGGGCTGGAAACGGATGCCATCACTATTCTGGACCAGAACGGCAACCGCCTTACCGAGGAGATGCACGCCGGTTCGGCGCTGGCTTCCGGTTCTATGCAGATGCAGCTGCGCCAGAAATCCGAATCCTACCTGACCGAGCGGGGTCAGTCCATGCTCGACCGCGTGCTGGGTCCGGGCAACAGTGTACTGCGCGTGGCCGTGGAACACGATTTTGAAAAACTCATCCGGGAATCGGACCTCATTGATCCCGACAGCAGGGTCATCATTTCCGAGGAAAGACGTTCCGAATCCAACAGTGACGAATCCTTCCACCTGGTACCCATAGACGAGTTCACGCCAGTCCAGATGCGCGGTGAAACATCCCTGAGCAGTTCAAGAAACAACGAAAGCACGATTCAGACCCGAAACTACGAGGTCAACACCATCCGCGAGCTGTTTGAAAAACCGCAGGGGGATATCGGGAGAATTACCGCGTCGGTCCTGCTCAACCACAAGCAGTCCACGCAGCGCGACGACACCGGCAACACCATGGTCGCCCATGAGCCCTACACCGAGGAGGAGCTTGACGAACTCAGGAGCGTGGTGGCATCGGCGCTGGGGATAAACGGAGACCGCGGCGACATCATCACCATAACGCAGCGGCAGTTTTTTGACCCGTCGGCGGACCCGCACGGCCATTTTGTGGATCAGCCCCTGCCCTGGAACCAGATTCTCCGGTGGGTGCTGATCATAGCCGCTCTGGCCGCTTTTGCAGCGCTCATGTACAATATTTCGCAACGGTTCCGCGAGCAACAGTACCCGGTCCTGTTCCGTGACCTTTCGGAGGGACAGGATATTGCCCTGACGGAGGACCAGTACCAGGAAAGTGACGAAGAAGGCACAATGACAGAAGAAGAAGAAGATTTTTACAACCGCAAACTGAGTTCGGCAGCCCGCAAGCAGATTGAAGGGAAGGCACAGGTAGTCGATGAGATCCGCGATTTCATCGAAATGCATCCACAGGATGCGGCCAATGTGATTCGGTCCTTGATAGCCGAGGACAGCGCATAAAAAGTAATGGATATGAATGATGTAATGAACAGCACCGGGGTGGTCCTGGATGACGTGAGCAAGCTCAACGGGGTGAGGAAGGCAGCGGTGCTGGTGATCTCCCTTGGCATGGAAACCGCATCCAGACTGCTCAAGACCCTCCGCGAAGAGGAAGTGGAGGCCATTTCGCTTGAGATAGCACGGATAAAAAACGTCAAGCCGGAGGTTATTGACGCGGTCAACAGGGATTTTTACGAAAAGATGCAGGCCAAGCAGTACATCATGGAGGGCGGCTTGAACTTTGCCAAGGATGTGCTCTCCACGACCCTGGGCAATGAACATGCCGGCAACATGTTCCGCAAACTGGAAGCGGAAACCGGCTCAAGCGCATTCGGCGTATTCCAGGCCAGTGAAACCACGCAGATTGCCAGCTTCATCCAGAATGAGCACCCCCAGGTGGCTGCGCTTATCCTGTCCCAGATGAAAAAGGAGCGCTCGGCGGAAGTCCTCTCCCATCTGGACGAGGAGTTCCAGGGGGAGATCAGCTACCGGCTGGCATCCATGGACAAGATATCTTCCGAAGTAATCGAGGAGATCGAGGAAGTGATCAAGGAGCAGATGGGCGGCGTGGATGCCATGGGCGACCGGGTCAAGGGAGGAACTTCCGTGGTGGCCAGCATCCTCAACGAAGCCAATATCTCCGTGGAGCGCAACGTGATCAAGCTCATAGAAGAACGCGATCCGGTGCTCGCGGAAGAGATCAAGAAGCAGATGTTCCTCTTCGAGGATATTGCCCACTTCGACGACCGCACCGTCCAGATCATCATCAACGAAATGGACAAGTCGGACCTGGTGCTGGGACTCAAGGGCGTCAGCGAAGAGCTCACCAACAAGTTCCTCAAGAACATGTCGACCCGCGCCGTGGATATGCTCAAGGACGATATGGAGGCGCTCGGTCCGGTCCATGTGAAGGACGTCGAGGATGCACAGCAGCGTATCATCCGCAAAATCAAGCAGCTTGAAGAGGATGGACGTATAACCACCCGCAAGATGTCCGACGACGAAATTGTGGAGTGACCGGGAAATGGGAAGAAAGATCATCGACAAGGACCGGTTTTCCTGGGAGGATGAAGGGCGTTTCCGGCTCGACTACAAGACCATTTTCGAGGATAAAAAAGCCGTCCGGGGCCAGCCGGAACCGGATTACGACCGGATCATGGAGGCAAAGCTCCGCGAATGGAACGATCAGCTTGAGGCGGCGCGCCTGCAGTCTTTTGAGCAGGGGTACCGTAAGGGCCTGCAGGAAGGCCGGGAGCAGGAGAGGAGTGAACTGGACCATCGCATGGGCGATTTGAAGGAGCAGTTCCGGGCGGCGTCCACCGAATGGAAGGCAACCATGGAGCTGCTCAAGCCGGGACTGCTGAACCTGGTCTTTGACCTGGCCGAAGCCATCCTGGAAGTGCCGGTAACCAACGGCACCATGCGCAACAAACTTGAAAAGGAACTGCACGACCTGCTGCAGGATATCGAAAAAGAGGCCCGGCCGGTGTTGTGGGTCTCCCGGGAAGACTTCGGGATGGTGCAGGAGCTTGTGGACGGCTACGACGGGGCGACCGGTGTCATTGTGCGCGTGGGGAATACCTGCAAACCCGGGGAATTCCAGTTTGAGACAAACAGGGAGCGGATCGTGCGTGATTTCCGGCAGATGCTCGCCGATTTCAAGGAATCCCTCATCCTCCCGCATTCCTGACCTGCCGCAACCGGCAAGTGTGATGCGGCCGGCAGGCGTGATGCGGCCGGAACAGAACCGGCAAGCGCAAAGCGGCATTAACAGAACCGGCAAACCTAAAGCGGCATTAACAGAAACAGTATGAGTACCATAGCAAAACAGGACCTGGCCGGACACATGGAGCAGATCCGGCATAAACTTCCGCTGGCCTCATCAGGCCCGAAACGGTTCGGCAAGGTGTCCACAGTGATCGGGACCATTGTGGAGTGCACCGGCCTGCAGGCGTGCGTCGGTGAAATCTATGCCATCCACAGCCAGACCGGCAGAAAGGTGCTTTCGGAGGTGGTGGGCATTCGTGAAAATGAGACCCTGCTGATGCCCTACGACCGTATAGAGGGGCTGAAATCGGGGTGCCTGGTGGAATTGAGCAGCCGTCCGCTTACTCTGGCCATTGGAGACGACCTGCTTGGACGGGTTGTGGATGCCGACGGCGTGCCCATCGACAAGAAGGGCGGGTTCCTCAACGGCGAGCACCAGCCGGTGTACAACGATCCGCCCGGACCGCTTGATCGGGGCCGTATCGACAAACCCATGTTTACCGGCATTCGGGCAATAGACGCCATCAACACCCTTGGAATGGGGCAGCGGATGGGTATTTTTGCCGGTTCCGGTGTCGGGAAAAGCGTGCTTATGGGCATGATCGCCCGCCACTCTTCCGCCGACGTCAATGTCATCGGCCTGATCGGCGAGCGGGGCCGGGAAGTGAGCGAGTTCATCACCGATTCCCTGGGAGAAGAGGGCCTGGCCCGTTCCGTGGTGGTTGCGGTGACCTCCGACATGGCCGCCATGAGCCGGGTGAAGGGCGCCTCAACGGCAACCGCCATTGCGGAATATTTCCGCGACAAAGGAAAAAATGTCCTCCTGATGCTTGACTCCGTGACACGCGTGGCCATGGCACAGCGCGAAATCGGACTGGCTTCCGGTGAGCCGCCAACCACCAAAGGGTATCCCCCCAGTGTCTTTGCGATGCTCCCAAAACTGCTTGAGAGGGCCGGTAAAACGGGCCAGGGAAGCATTACCGGACTCTATACCGTCCTGGTGGACAATGACGACATGAACGAACCCATTGCGGATGCCGTGCGCTCCATCCTGGACGGGCATATCGTCCTTTCCCGCCGTCTGGCGCACAAAAATCACTATCCGGCCATTGATGTACTGGAAAGCGTATCCAGGGTCATGCCCCATATCATTTCACAGTCGGACAGGGCCGTTGCCATGAAAGCGCGTGAGCTGCTGGCAACCTACCGGGAGGCGGAAGACCTGATAAATATCGGCGCCTACGTGAAGGGTTCCAATCCGAAAATTGACGAGGCGATCAAAAAAAATCCGGGTTTGGAATCATTTTTGAAACAGGATATGGGAGAAGCTGATTTCAACGGGGACCTGTGGGGTACCCTGAAACAGCTTACAAGTTGAATCGTATCGAAAACCGGCAGCCGGCAGAAAGGCAGGCCGCAATTCCATTAAAAAAAAACATCAGCAACATGACATTCCGATTTTCACTCGAACCGGTCCTCCGGGTGCGTGAGCACAAGGAGAAACTTCAGCGGCAAAAGCTGGCAAAGGAGGTGAAGCGCCGGCAGAACCTGGCCGATCAGAAAGCGAATATTGCGGCCGAACTGGATGACTTCCTTGGCCAGAAGGACCTGCACAAGGTTCACGATGTCAGGAAACTGAAGAACAGCTATGTGCATCTGGAGAATGTGCACAATGCGATGGAAAAGCTGGACCGCGACTTGAAGAAAGCGGATAAATCCATATCGCGGGAAAGAGACAAGCTTGTTGTTGCCCATCGCGAAATGCACATGATGGAAAAAGTGCGGGACCGCGAGTACTCCGTCTACAAGATAGAACTGGAACGGTTCGAGCAGAAAGCAATGGATGAAATCGCAACCCGTAGCTTCAACAGATAGCGGCCATGAAGATATTGAAGATCTCTGGAATTGCCGCCGGTGTTTTTGCCGGGCTGTTTGTGCTGCTTTTCTTCCTGTTTCCCAGGCTTCAGCCGGAAAGGGCGGAAGAGGTTCGTGCTGACATGGAAAAGGAACTGCTGGTGCGCGGTGACCGGCTGCCGGGAGGGGCAACCACATCCGGTGTTTTCGAAAATCTGAAAGCCGAAGTCGATACGCTTCGCAGTGAGAACGGAATGCTCAGGCAGCGACTGGATTCGCTCACGCTTGTCAACGACAGCCTGGCTGCGGAAATGGAAAAACTGCACGCGCGCAAGGAGGAGGCCATTGCCGCCATCCCGGCTGCGTCCGGGACGGGTGGAAACGCTGCCGGCTCTGCAACCGGCTCAGCTGCCCGCGCCGCCGGCGCCGGAAACCTGATGGTCGACGAAGTGCTTTCCGAGCGCGTGAAAAGCCTGCTCAACCTCGACGAAGAGGAGCTGGCGGAAATTGTCAGGCACATGGACGAAAGCCAGTTGCTGCTGCTGTACCGCCACTCCGGCAATATCCAGCGGGAAAAACTGCTCCGTTCGCTGGCGCCGGACCGGGCTGCTAAACTGATGAGGACGGTGATGTCATGAGCCAGCTGACTTTCATACCCCAAAGGGGAACGAATGCATCCCCGGGCGCATCCACCGGACCGGGCAGCGACAAGGGCCATCCCGGCACCGTGGGTGACCGTAATGACCGGACAGCGCGCTGGTCCGATGTATGGAGCGAATGCCGCAATACCGGTAATAAAACAGAGAAAGATGACCGGGCAGCCGGTTCGACCGGCCAGAGGGCGAGGCCGGACGAGGACAGGCTTCCGGGCGGTTCCGGAAATCCGGTTTCGGGCAGCCAGGGTCATCAGGGTGAGATATCAGGTGCCGCACAGGGATCACGGAACCTGCCGCCCGGCATGACGGGCTTTGCTTCCGGTGATCCGGCAGCCGGCCATTCGTCGCACGGCATGTCGTCATCCGGAATCTCGTCGCACGGCATGTCGTCATCCGGAATCTCGTCGCACGGAAATCTGTCATCCGGCAGCTCTGGACACGGCAATTCGCTGCACGGTATTTCGTCGCAGGGCCATTCGTCTGACGGCATGTCGTCATCCGGCAATCCGGCAGCCGGTGGTGCCGGGGGGAAGATCGATCAGGTTGTGTCTGCAGGAAACGGGCTTTCGGGTGCGTTGGTCGGGCACTTGGCCGGGGCGAAGATTCCCGGAGGGAAGTTTTCCGGCGGCAGCATGCCGATCGGTGTGGACGGGCTGCGCGGCGCGGAGCAGGATCCGGCTGTGCGCGGCACGAGCGGAGGCAAGGGCAACTTTTCAAGCGATCCGTCAGGCAATCTGCCAGGCGTTACGGAAGCCGGCGGGCGTCACGTGCCGGGATTCGCATATTCGGGCATGGGTCAACATGCGGAACAAACCGCAAACGGTCAGACATCCGCACAGGCACCTGCACAGGCACCTGCACAGGCATCGACTCAGGCATCCGCACAGGGAACCGGAAGCTGGTTCAGCGCGCAAACGCACTTCAGTTTTGCGAGTGGCGCATACCCGGGATCCGGTGTGGTCGGGTTCGGGAACCCTGTCGGTGATGGAACGGCCGATCCGAAAGGTGGAAGCAATACGGCGGATCCGATGACCGGTGCCGGGCGGGGTATGGCAGATCCGTTATTGCGGACAGCGTCAACGGAGGCAACTGCGTCAGATCCGCTGGCGCGGAGTACAGGTGTCCCGGGCGGCGCCTTTTCCGGCACGGATCAGGATATGCAGGTGAAAAGAAATGCACAGGATTACCGCCCGGTCACACAGTGGCTGGCGATGAAACCGGAGTATGGCCGCGTACAGGGTGCTGATGGCGCTGGTACCGTCACTCCGGGTGAAGAGGAAAAGTTGGCCGGAGGCCGGCTCGCCGCCGGAAGCAATGCGCCGCCGGGGGCGGCAGATGGTGTGGTACCGGGCCCGGATGGTGAACAGAAGCCGGGCTGGAAAGAGAAATTCCGGGCATTGTTCGGCGGAAAGCAGTCAGGCCGCCCGGGTGCACATGCCGAACGTCATGATGCCCATATACGGTCGTTTGCAGAGCGTGGCTATGAGCCGGTTGCGTCAGGTGCCCCGGGCACCTCCGGTATTGCCCCGGCCCCGGGCGAAACAGTGGCGCCCCGGCCGCTTCAGGCGGTCACCCCCTCTCCGGTTCAGCCTACCGCCGGCCCCGGCTCCGGTGAACAAGCTCAGTTCGAGTGGGAGAAAATAAAAATGGAGACGGACTTCTCCCCGGATGAGGCCGAAGAGCGCAGGGATGCGGCACTACAGATGTCGCAGATCGGACGGTTGCCGCTGACCAGTGCGGATCTGCGACGGGAATTGCTTCCGGGGTTGGTACGCATCCAGCAGCATGCCAGGGAGTCGGCAGGCAGCAGGAATGATGCCTGGCAGAACCACCGGATCCAGATTGCCGATGGCAGCAACATGCGCATCTCCACACGTGAAGTGGACGGCGTGCTGCAGCTCAAGCTGGGATCGTCCAGCACAGAACTGAACCGGTTGCTGCAGCAGCACTTTCAAGAAATCAGGGAGCACCTGGAGAAAGAGTGCGCAATAACGGTTGAGCTTCAGCTCGACAGCGGCCAGGCCGACGGTTTTGAACGATTCTTCGGCCAGTCCGGCAAGAAAGGAGAAAGTGAGCGCTACCGCGAATGGTCAGAAAGCCGGGCGGAGCCCCGGCCGGTGGAAAAGGTGGCGCCCCAGCCGATACGGAATTTTGGATACAATCAGATGGAATGGACCATATAACACGGTAAATCATGGAACTGCAAAACATCAACTCTCAGACCTCAGCGGCGTTTGCCCAGTCCCCTGAAAAACGCAATCAGATGGGGCAGCAGCAATTCCTGCAGCTACTGGTGGCGCAGATGCGTCACCAGGATCCGATCAACCCGCTGGACGGCGCCGAGTTTGCGGCCCAGCTGGCCCAGTTCAACTCGGTAGAGCAGCTCATCAACGTGAACAGCGGCATCCAGCAACTGCAGATGAGTCAGGATATGATGAGCGTCGGCCTCACCAACTCGCTGGCGGCTTCCCTCACCGGAAAAAACGTCAAGGCCATATCCAACAGTGTCCCTTTCACAACCGGTGAGCCCAGTGAAATCCGGTTCAAGTTGAACCACTCCGCAACGGAGCTGGACGTCGTCATCCTGAACAAGGATGGACGGGAAGTGCGCAGGGAAGGCCTGCAGCATGTTGCGGCCGGGGATAACAGCTGGGAATGGGACGGCCGCAACGGGGCAGGCAACCGTCTGCCGGAAGGGGAGTACTTCGTGCGCATTGAGGCCAGGGACGACGACGGCGGCAACGTGATGGCCATCACATATATCGAGGGCATGGCGTCGAAAGTGCGCTACACCAGTGAAGGCGTCAAACTGTCCATCAACGGCATCGAGGTGCCCATCGGGGATGTCGAAGAGGTCGGCCTCCCGCTTTAGAGTTTCAGAAACAACAAAAAAACACGGACCGCAGACAGTGGCCGGCAGCCCCCGGGCTGCAAAACAAACAAAAGGAGAACGAATATGGCATTGATCAGAGCATTAAATTCAGGCGTAAGCGGTTTGCGCTCTTTCCAGACCAAAATGGATGTCATCGGTAACAACATCGCCAATGTGGAGACCAACGGGTTCAAGTCTTCAAGGGCGACCTTTGCTGAGCTGATGAACCAGAATATGGGCAGGGCCGATGCCGGCGGGGAGTCGTCGCCGCAGATGAACAACCAGGTAGGGCTCGGCGTGCGCGTGGCCTCCATCGACCGCGATTTTTCGCAGGGCGTGATGCAGAATACCGGACGTGGCACCGACCTGGCCATTGAAGGCAACGGATTTTTCCTGGTCCAGGACAGTTCGGAAACCTACATGACACGAGCCGGAAACTTCGTATTCAACAAGGACGGGTTCCTGGTGGATCAGGGTGGACGCTTTGTGCAGGGGTATAATGCGCGGGACGGGCAGGTTAACCCGGGCGGACGCACCGAGAATATTTTTGTCGATTTTGATCAGGTGATGGAGCCCAGGGAGACCGGCATGGTAGTGCTGACCGGAAACCTGTCCGGCGAAGCGGGCGAAGAGCGCGTGCTGAGCACCACGATCTATGACAACCTGGGCAACGCCCATTCGCTGATCATCACCATGGAGAAAATAGACGAATACAACTGGAACTACGAGGTGACTTTCCCTGACGGTGGCGCCGCGGCCGACGGCACTACCGGCACCATTACCTTTGACAGCAACGGCAATCTTGTCGACGGTTCTGAAATCCGTATCGAGGAGTTCCAGGATCCCGCCAGTGGAGCCAACGCGACCGATTTTACGGTGCAGTTCGGCGATGACGATCGGGGAATCCGCTTCACCCAGTTTGCAGGTTCAAATACCGCAAAAGTACTGTCTCAGGACGGCAACGCGCAGGGTCAGCTCCTGGATGTTGATATTGACGGCGAGGGACGACTTCAGGGTATCTACGACAATGGTGAAAACCGCACTCTGGCTCAGGTGGCCCTGGCCCAGGTTCAGAACAACAATGGTCTGGAGATGGTGGGCAGCGGTCTTTTCCGGGCTTCTTCTGCCGCCGGTGAGGTATTCGTAAACTCAGCCGATAATCTCTCGGACACGGCCATCAACTCCGGGGCGCTGGAAGGCTCCAACGTTGACCTGGCCAAGGAGTTCACAGAAATGATCACCTCGCAGCGGGCCTACCAGTCCAATGCCCGCGTCATTTCCACAGCCGACGAGATGCTCATGGAGGCGGTCAATCTCAAGCGATAATGGCGGAGGCAGCGACGGTGTGATGACGGCTGGGACGGTGGCCGCACCCGCGACCGTCTGTCCGCCCGGAAAAAATTGACGGTACGGTCTTGAGTTTCTGATCGTACCGTCGATAACAACCCTATGTTAGATCGTTCATCCATATTAGGGTTTATAGGTGGCTTCTCACTGGTGGTCATTGCCATTGTCACACAAGGTGAGATCATCGCATTTGCGAGTATCTCTTCGGTACTTATCGTGTTCGGCGGTGTGATCGCATCCACCATGATCAATTACAGCTGGGACGATATCAGCGACAGCTTCAAGACCATATCCAACATGATGAAAGCGCGCAGTATCGATCTGCGCACGGATATCGAACTCATGAACCTGTTTGCGCGAAGGTCAAGGCGGGGAGGGCTGATCTCGCTCGACAGGGATATCAGCTTTATTGAGGACAGCTTCCTCAAAAACGCCTTGCAGCTGGCTGTCGACGGCATCTCGAAGACAAACCTGGACGCCATCATGTCCGACCAGATCAAAAGCAACCAGCGGCGGGCCGAGACCTCCGTAAATGTTTTGTACTCCATGGCATCATATGCACCCGCATTCGGCATGATCGGAACGGTGATAGGCATGATTCTGATGCTGCAGAACATCAGCGACCCCCAGAGCCTGGGACAGGGGCTGTCGGTGGCATTGCTGACCACACTGTACGGTACCATTTCAGCAAACATGTTTTTCAATCCGCTGGCTGGAAAACTGGAGTATCTGAGCGAAATGGATATCAACAGAAAGAGAATGTTCCGTGTTGCCATCATGTCGATCGTTGAAGGCGAAAATCCGCGTATCATGGACAGGAAAATGCTCAATTATGTGGATCCCAGAGAGCGTGCAGAGTACCTCCAGTACCATGATGAAGTTCGCATAACCAAGGAGATTGAGGAGAAACTCTATAAAATGTGGCATGAACAACAGAACAGCACATGGGACGATCTAAGAAAAACTCTGGAAATTGGCTGATGACCTACAGCGACATGGTCACGTTGCTGCTGGTCTTCTTCGTAGTACTGTACATGCTCACACCCGGTGTGGATATGGATACGCTGCAGCAGTTTCTGCGGCGCTTCCAGGGCGGCATGGGAGTGCTCCAGCAGCAGCAGACCGTGATCGACCGTCTTTCGCTGGACCGCAAGGACGAGCTCAAGGAGCAGCGCCTGGAGCGGTGGCAGGCCCTTGTAGATTTTATTGAGGACCGTCAGCTGGATGAGTTTTTCGAGATAGACCTGATTCCCGAGGGCATCCGGATTACCCTGAGCGAATCGGTGACGTTCAACAGCGGCTCATCCGATCTGCTGCCGCAGGCACAGAATATACTGACCGAGATAGCCGAACTGTTCAGCGACGATATTTACGAAACGGAGGTTCAGGGCCACACCGATGATGTTCCACTGCGCGAAAGTGCGTATTACAGAACGAACTGGGATCTCGGGGCGGCGCGCGCCATTTCGGTCGTCCGGTTTATCAAGAACATAAGCGAACTTCCACCCGAGAGGTTCAAGGCCAGCAGCTACGGGGAATATCGTCCCATTGCCACCAACGACACGCCCATTGGGCGAAGGGCCAACAGGCGTGTGGAGATCTACGTCCGATATGACGATCAGTTCATAGACCTGAGCGAACCGCCGCTCAGCGTGCAGGAAGGTCCCGTTTCAATTTTTCAATAGCAAAACCAAGCCTCAGAACCATGCCAGCATACAGCAAAGATGACCAGACCGGCCCGGCCAACAAGCCCGCCGTTGAACAGGAAAACGGGGAAAAGCAGAACGGGGAGAATGAGAACGGGAATAAGCAGAGCTCAAAATTCCTGATCGCAGGAAAATATTTCCTGCTGGTGGTTCTTGTTCTTCCACTGGGCGGAGCCGCCTATTTTCTGGTGGATAAATTTTATGAAGATATCTACGGCGTCACGCTGGGACGGCCTTCCGACAATACCGTCACGTATGTGATCGACGAGATCATCGCGAATCCCGCAGGCACCAACGCATCCCGCTTTATGGTCGTGGAAATCGGCCTTGTGCTATCCAGCAGAAGGGAGGCCGATCTTGTCGACGAAAACCTCATGCAGATCAAGGACCGCATCAACGAGGTGCTCTCCACCAAGACCGTCAACGAATTGATCCACACGGAGGGGAGGAACGAGCTCAGGGTGGAGCTGGCCGAAGAAATAAATCAAGCCATTGGAGTGCGTTCGGTACGCAATTTGTACTTCATAAAATATGTCATTCAATGATGTGTTTTAACCGATGCCCTTTTTATGGATCAGAATCTACCAACTACGACCCGGCGAAGACAGAAGTACGTGGAGCCATACGACTTCAAGCACCCGAAACTGTTCAGCAAGGAAATCATGCGCACGCTGCGCACCCTGCACGAAGTCATGGCGCGCAATCTCAGCAGGGTATTCAGCACTGGCCTCCGAACCAAGGTTGACATAAAACTGGTCAAGATAGACCAGCTTGCCACAAGTGAATTTGTGCGGCATATAGGCACCCCAAGCGCCATCTATGTGCTGGGGGTGGATGAGCTGGGAGGCGATGTGGTTCTCGTGATGAAGCCGGGTTTCTGCATACACCTGGTGGAAAAGCAGAGCGGAGGCCGGGGCCGGGGGCTCGACGAGCACCGCATGCTCACCACCATTGAAGAGCGGATCATGTCCCGCATTATGCGAAGCGTGAACCGGGAGATCGTTGGTGCGTGGGAACCGATCATGAATTTCAGCATCAGTTCCACCACCTACGAGAGCAAGCCGGAAAATGTGCACATGATTTCGGCCGACCCTGCCATTGTGGGCGTTTTTCGCGTGGATCTTGGAGAAGACAGTGTGGAAATGAAGATATCCTACCCGTACAGCCTGCTCAAGGAGTCTCTTAACGAATCTATTCTCCAGAGCGGCAGCCACAAGCGGCAGACAAAGCTTACCGAAGCGCAGCTCAAGGGATATGAGCATACGCTCAGCAAGGCCAGTATAAAAGTGCAGCCGCTGCTGGGCACAACCATGCTTACGCTCGGTGAACTGCTGGACCTTGAAGAAGGGGATGTGCTGACACTCCGGCAGAAAACGGAACAGCCGCTGGAAGTGCGGATTCACGGCGTTAACAAGATGACCGCTTTCCCGGGAACGCTGGGCACCAGAAAGGCAGTGAAAATTTACAGAATACTGGAAGAAATCAACGAACAGGAATTGTTATGAACGTGGAAAAATTAAAAAAGGAACTGGAAAACCACCTTCCGGATGTCGAGAAATTTCTGACTTCTGTCATCCAGGAGGAGTCAGGCATCAAGGTCATCTCAACGGAACATGTTTCCCGTGATGATTTAGGCAAACAGGCCGAAAAGGAAGATATTTTTATATTCGGCAAGGAGGAGCAGCTTGGTATGGATGTGGTCCTGGTTCTGGACAAGGAGTGGTTCGGACTACTGTCGAGTATCATGCTGGGTGTGGAGGAAAAAACCAATAACGAGATTACGCGTGACTTGCTGACCAAGTTCTCCAAAGAGCTGGCCGTGATGCTGCAGAAAAAGCTTAAACTGGCCGGACAGGAGTTCCGCTTCGGCGATATTGAAGTGCTCACCCTCAGACAGGTAGAGAAAAAGTTTGCGCACGGCAGTTACTATCACGCGAAGATGGAGGTGAGCGGCCTGGCTGACAATGAAGTGCGCGCCGAGTTGCTTTTGGGGGAGCTGAAGGCCGCCGGTGAAAAAACGGAGGAAAAGGATACTGAGGCCGGGACGGCTGCCGCGGGCGAGGGCGAAACAGCCTCTTTGGGCGGACAGGCTGCGCCCGCCAGGGATGGAGTTCCGGCACCGGATCAGGCTGCCGCTGAAAAGGGAGAGCAGTTTGCCGGCATGGATACGGAAAAGCTCGAAGAGGTCGGGAAAAAAGGAAGTATGGTAGATCAAAGTGAAGTGATTACCGGACGAAGAGTGGAATTTGATGAATTCCAAAATGGTGGCAAGGGAGCAAACGGTGACAGTCACAGTATGGCCCTGCTCAAAGACATTGAAATGGAGGTTTCCGTGCAGCTGGGACAGATTGAAATGCCCCTGGGCAAGGTGCTGCAGCTCTCAAAAGGTTCGATCATAGAACTTGACAAGCTGGCAGGTGAGCCCGTGGATATCCTGGTCAACGGATCCAAAATCGCCCATGGTGAAGTGGTGGTAATCGATGAACATTTTGGCGTACGCATCTCCAACCTCATCACAACCCGGGAAAGGATAGCCGGTCTTAAATGATGGATCTGAAAAACTTCATACCGGCCGGCGACCCGAAAAAAGTCCTTGGTACGGTCATTTCCATCTCGGTAGTGCTGCTGGTGATCTGGCTTTTTGCCGTCTCGAGGATGGAGTACCGCTCAGGGCAGCCGTCGGATGAGGCAACAGGCCAGCGGGCGGAAAGCGTCCAGAGAATCATGAACAACAGCGACGGGAATGAGTCCCCCGCCGGCAGGGAGCCATCCCGGATTTTCATGAATGCTCTGACCACCTTCTTCGTCATGGTCATTCTTCTGGTGGCCGTCTGGTTCTGGTCCAGAAAGAAATCGGGTCCCGCGTATTCGGGCCGGTACTTCAGGGAGATCGGACAGCATGGCATAGCACCCGGGCAACAGCTCAAGATTCTGGAAATCAATGAAGAAGTGTGGGTGCTGGCCGTAGGTTCATCCGGCACAACCCTGCTTCACCGGTATCCTGCCGGCCAGTGGAAGGAAAAGCAAGAGATCCCGTCCCCATCCACAAAAACCGGAAGCAGTTTCTACAAAATGTTCAGCGGAAAGTCATGACGGCATTACTCTTACAGACGCTTCCGCAAATCGATTTGAGCATCGGCGGGGAAGCCGAGGATTTCTCGCTGGCCATTCAGGCACTGGTTCTGATCACGATTCTCTCTTTCGGACCTGCATTCATCACCATGATGACCAGTTTTACGCGCATCATCGTAGTATTCTTTTTTCTGCGTATGGGGCTGGGTACCCAGCAGTCTCCTCCCAATCAGGTACTCATCGGCCTGGCGCTCTTCCTCACCATTTTCATTATGATGCCCACGTTTAATGCCGTTAACGAGCAGGCAATTCAGCCCTATGTGAATGAAGAAATGAACCAGATGGAGGCGCTGACCCAGGCGGCAGTACCGCTCAAGGAGTTCATGATACGGCAGACGCGGGAGCAGGACCTTCTGTTTTTCATGGATATGATGGAGATGGATCCGGTTGAGAGTGTGGCCGAGATACCGCTGTATGTCGTGGTGCCGTCGTATGTCATCAGCGAGCTTCGGATCGCCTTTCAGATCGGGTTTATGATTTACCTTCCCTTTATGGTGATTGACCTGGTGGTGGCATCCATACTGCTCTCCATGGGGATTATTTTCCTTCCGCCGGTACTGGTTTCACTTCCTTTCAAGATTCTTGTCTTTGTACTGACAGACGGCTGGTACCTGCTTGTTCAATCGATGGTTCGAAGCTTCAACTGATAAACAACTCATGAATACGGAAACCGGCATTTACTGGGTCCAGGAAGCACTCATCACCGCTGTGGTGCTGGCGGGACCTGTTCTGATAGGCGCTTTGGTCATCGGCCTGGCGATCGCCATTTTCCAGGCGGCCACATCCATTCAGGAGATGACCCTGAGCTATGTTCCGAAAATGGTGGTGGTGGTCATCATCCTGTTTTTCCTTTTCGGATTCATGCTGCAGTACACCATCGGGTTCACGGAGCGCATTTTTGACTTCATTCCCAGCATTGCACAATGAATCCGGACTTGCCAAATGACCCTCGGTATAGCATAATTTCCCCGGAATGGTCCGATGCCCTCCGGCTTGGCCCGATAACCGGTCCGTACGACACGCCCCGGCCTTAAACCTGGAACCGGCATTATGGCCTTTTTCACTGTTGAATACCTTGTTTCCGCATTTCTGATATTTGTGCGGGTGGGCAGCATGATGATGACAGCGCCCTTCTTCAGCACGACCGTCTTTCCGGTCCGTGTAAAGATTTTCTTTGCCCTGGTCACGAGCTTCATGCTCTACCCGGTCATACCCGCCGTAAACGTAATGCCCGATACCGACACAACCATCATTGAACTGTTTGTGATTGTGGTGCAGGAGATACTTACCGGGGTGGCCCTGGGACTCGTGGGACAGCTGGTGTTTGCCGCACTGGAACTGAGCGGCAGCCTTATCAGCATTCAGGCAGCACTCGGATTTGCCAACGTTGTTGATACCATGAGCCAGCAGCAGACCGCCGTGATCAGCAACATTTACGGCATGCTGGCGATACTGTACTTTCTGGCAATCGAAGGTGACAAGGTATACATCCTGGCCTTGGCCCGAAGCTTCGAAAACGTGCCGGTGAGCACGGCCCAGCTCCAGGCCGCCAGTCCCCTGTTTCTTGAGATGGCTACTCAGCTCTTTATCACGGGAGTTCAGATTGCGTCGCCCTTTCTGGTTGTGTTCTTCCTGCTTAACCTCTCCTTTGCCATTTTCGCCCGCATCATGCCCCAGGCCAATATCTTTTTCATAGCCCTGCCCGTGAAAGTGGGTGTTGGCCTTGTGATGCTCGTGCTTATCACACCGTACCTGCCTGTGGCCTTTGACATGATGTTCCAGGGGATGTTCGACGCCTTGTCACGCCTGGTGGACCTGCTCTCGCCATGACACGCATTTGGACCTGTTTATATCAGGACATTCTCGTTGTTCGGTTTACGCCATGAAATGGTTGATATGGCATGAAATGAACATAACAGTCTTTGGCTCAGATCTTGATGTCCAGTTTCCTTCCGATCCCGTCCTCAACGGAAGACGGCGGAACAGTTTTGACCTTTGATGCTACCCTGGGAGCAAGGGTACGCGGTTTCCTGAAGCAGGGTTTTCCTTTGAGGGGAAACGCGGGACGTTCTTCCGGATCTTTCCGGCGTCTTTTCCCCGTTTGCATCGCCTCACGTTTCTTTCTTTTGATCTCGGGGATTTTTGCCAGTTCCGATATGCGGGATATGGTTGTCATGATAGGGTTTCCGAAAGCCGGTCAGAACCCGGGATGCTTGCACAGGGTCATTGGGAATGTTCCGGCATGAGTTCACCTTTCAACTGCATCAACAATTTACCCACTATCTGGGATATGCGGGCCTCGGATCGCCCGAGCAGAACCGCGATTTCGCTCAGGGTCAAGTCTTCAAAGTAATAAAGGGTAAGCACCAGCCGGTCGCGTTCCGGCAGACGGCCGATTTTTTCCCGGAGATTCCGCACCATGGCATCCTGGATCAAATGGCTGTCAGGCATCTCGCCGTTGGGGTCGGGAAGAATATCATACAGGGAATGGTCA
>SLLP01000129.1 GCA_007133995.1 Balneolales bacterium | reverse complement strand
TTATAGTGCTTTTCTCACTTTTTGGGTGTAAAATGAACAGATTTGTGTTAAATGGCTCCTGATCACCTTCCAATTAATAATAATAATCCCTGTAATCATGATTCTCAGCCATCTTTATTCCCGTGTTTCCAGAAATACCGGCAAGCCCCTGGTCATCCTCACGCTCATCCTGTCCGTATCCTTTACAACGGCAAAAGCCCAGCCCGAATCTCTTGTTGCCGATGCGAAACAGGCCATGCGTGATGCTACGACCTATATGGTTGAGGAAGTCAGTACAAACGGTGGCTATTTATGGCAATATCTGCCTGACTTTTCACGGCAATGGGGTGAAATGGAGGCTTATGAGACCCAGATTTGGGTACAGCCCCCGGGTACGGTGAGCATGGCACATACCTTCCTGGACGCTTACCAGGTCACCGGAGACGAATATTATTACAAGGCCGCCGAAAAAGCGGCCAATGCCCTGGTATGGGGACAAAGTGTCTATGGCGGGTGGAATTATTTGATCGATTTTGCCGGTGACCGTTCGCTGAAAGAGTGGTACCGGACGATCGGGTATAGCGGCTGGAGGCTCGAGGAATTTGATCATTATTATGGCAATGACACCTATGATGATGATGTGACCTCGGATGCCGCCCGGGTTCTGTTACGAATGTATCTTGAGCGACTGGACCCGAAATTCAAACCGGCGCTCGACAAGGCCATAGATTTTATTCTCGAGAGTCAATACCCCAATGGCGGCTGGCCCCAGCGCTACCCTCTCAAATACGACCATGTAAAATTGGGACTGGATGCAAGGGGGGATCAAATAGAAACCATAATTTTTGAGGATTATACGTCTTACATCACCTTTAATGATGATGTGATCTGGGAGAATATCAATTTCTTACTGCAATGTTATCTGACGCTTGGCGAGAAGCGGCTGCTCGATCCTATCCGTCGCGGAATGGATATCTATCTGTTGACACTCCAGGGAAATCCGCAGGCCGGCTGGGGGATGCAGCACTACCCGGACAACCTGAAGCCCGCCGCCGCCCGCTCGCATGAACCAAAAAGCCTGACCCCGGCATACACGCTTGGCAACGCATTCCACCTGATTCGTTTTTATGAGTGGACCGGTGACAGCAAATACATTGCCCGGATTCCGGACATCATCAACTGGCTGGAAGAATCCGCCTATCCCGAACCCATGACCTGGCGGGGAGGCAGAACGGCTACACATCCGAGATTTGTTGAAATTGGCACGAATCGACCCATATATGTAACTCGCAGAGGATCAAATCAAAAATACGGACGCTATGTGCTTACTTATGAGGACGATCTGCTGCTGGGTCACTATGGGATGAGAAGCAATCTTGATATTGATCTCCTGAGAAGAGAATATGAACGGGTGCGTGCACTTTCCCCCGAAGAAGTTGCGATAAACTCTCCGCTCAAACCGGGCAGGTTTGAAGGCGAAGGGACTGGAATTACTCCTCAGCACTACTATGATCTGAACCGGTCATCCTTTGATGACATCCCGGATGAAGAACAGGTCAGAGAGATCATCCGGGCATTGGATGAACATCATCGATGGCTCACGACGGGAGAAAGAACAAGCAATCCGTACATTGGACCGGGTGTAAATCAGGAATTAACGGACACCTATGCCACCACACACGTCGGTGATGAAACCGACACCTCGCCTTTTACAGACGAATCGGACCAGGAATATCTCACCACAAGGGAATACATAAGAAACATGAATCTTCTGATGAACTTTGTAGCGCATCAAAAACGCTGATTTTGCAATATCGGTTGAAAAAACCACTTTATCCGCTTTTCGGAAAACAGGTGAGCCAGGTCGCAATCTTCTTGAGGAAATTAAGTTTCTTCGGAAATGTTCGATAACAGAATTTAACAGTCGAAGTCATGCAAGGGGTCCATCTGCTTTCAAAACCTGGGAAATATTTCAGTATTGTTGTAAAAGAGGTTATAAGTTGCATTTATATCTAATATGTAGCAAGGTTCACAATGGAGAAACAAAAAATACGGCATCTTCGAAATGGTTTCGGAGGAAAGTGCCCTTCGCTGAGCGTTATTGGTGACCATTTTACATCTAATCGAGCTGCCGGTCTGACCCGGATCATGTTAGATACACAGGACATGCTGTATGTACTGGATACGGAACGGCGTTACACAGAAATGTATGGCAGATGGCTTGATAAACTGGGCCTGAAACCGGAAGCGTTTTCGGGTAAAACTGTGGAAGCGTTGTTCGGCACGGAGCAGACCTGGTCACACCTCCAGGCCCATGAGAGGGGGTTGCAGGGAGAGCAGGTGGAATATCACTGGTCTGTCGAAGCGGATGGTTCCACATTTCATTACCGGACTACGTTGTTTCCTCAGTTTGATCAGCATGGAAAAGTGAAAGCATTGATCGGGGTTGGCAGGGATATCACCAAAGAACGGGAAGCAGAAACGATATTACAGCAACATCAGAGATTACTGAAGTTGCTTAATGAGGAGCTCCCGGTTGTCGCTTTTCAGTTTCAGCTGTTTCAGGACGGGAGGATTTCTGTTCCTTACACAAGCGCTGTAATGACAGACATTTTTGGAACCAGTCCGGGAACGGTCAAAATAAATCCGGAAATCATATTTGAGTGGTTGCATCCCGATGATGTAGAGCGTGTAAAAAGTGAGATCTTCGAATCGGCCGAAAAGCAGGAAATATTCAATAGTGAATTCAGGATTATCGTGCCGAATATTGGTGAAAAATGGGTGCTTGCCGTATCGCGGCCGAAAAGGCAGAAAGACGGCAGTACGCTTTGGAACGGGATGATCATGGATATTTCGGCACGCAAGCACTCAAAGCAGAAACTGATTGAAAGCAATCGTCGGCTGCATTCATTCCTTGAAATCAGCCGTCAGATGACCTCTGCCGTTGAGCAGGAAGAGCTGATGCAGATGATCATAGACAATGCGGTAGCCGTGACCGGCTTGGAAAACGGAGCCATTTATCTGAGAAATGCAGAGGAGACATTGGTTCTGAGTGCCACTAATCCGCCACTCCCCGTTGATTTCCCCGAGGCATTGCGCATTGCCGATCTGAAAGATCATCCGCATGTTTCCAGGGCACTGAAGTCGGGCACCCATGTCATAATGCCGGACACTTCCAAAGCCCAATTGACAGCCGCCGAAAAGGAGGTTGTCAGGCAAAGGAACCTCAAGTCGATTCTTTTTGTGCCGATCCGCCTGAAGAAAAAAACCTTTGGGGTATTGATACTGGGTTCTATCACAAAGAGTTACGATTTCCCGGAGGAAGAAATCCAGCTTTTGCAGGGATTTGCAGACCAGGCGGCAAGCGCCATCGAAAACATGCGGAACCTTGAGCATCTGAATGACCAGATGCAATATCTGGAGCGCAACATTGAAGAGCGCAAGCGTATTGAGGAAGAGCTTAAGCAGAACAGGGAGAAACTGCGGCACTCCCATGACCTGATGAGCTATGTCATAAAGCACAACAGCGCTGCGGTAGCCGTCCATGACAAAAACCTCAATTATATTTATGTCAGCCAGCGTTACCTGGACGAAAACAACGTAAAACAGAAAGATATTCTCGGCAAACATATTTATGAGGTCTTCCCGGATATTCCGCAGAAATGGAGGGATGTTCACCGGAGAGCGCTGAAGGGCGAAATACTGGGGAAAGAGGAAGACCTGTTCGTGCGTGCCGATGGCACGGAACAATGGTTCAAATGGGAGTGCCGCCCCTGGTACGAGATGGACGGACAGGCCGGTGGCATCATTACTTACGGGGAAGACATTACAGACCGCAAGCTCGCGGAACTGGAACTGCAAAAACTCTCGACGGCCGTGGAACAGAGTCCGGCATCGGTGGTCATCACCGATACGGAAGGCGACATTGAGTATGTGAATCCGAAATTTACGCAGGTTACCGGTTATCGGCCGGAGGAGGTTATCGGACACAACCCGCGCGTGCTCAAGTCAGGCTCACAATCAGAAGAGCTGTACCGGGAGTTGTGGGAGACGATCAACTTGGGCAGGGTATGGACCGGGGAGCTGCACAATAAAAAGAAAAACGGGGAGCTCTTCTGGGAGCGGGCCAGCATATCTCCCGTTTTTGACAAAAACGGAAAGATCACAAACTATCTTGCGGTCAAGGAGGACATCACCGACCGAAAACTTTCCGAGGAGCGGCTGATAGAAAGTGAGAAGCGATTCAGGCAGATTTTTGAGAGCCTTCCGGACATTGCGATGCAGGGGTATGATCGAAACATGAATGTGATTTACTGGAACAATGCATCCGAGATAATATACGGTTACACCCGTGACGAGGCCATCGGGCGCAATCTGCTGGACCTGATCATACCCGACGGCATGAAAGAAGAGGTGAAGTCCGGAATGGAAAACTGGATCACGAATGGCGTGCCCATACCTTCATCGGAGCTGGTGCTGAAGCGCAGCGACGGCAGTCCAATATCCGTGTACACCAACCATGTGCTCATGCAAAACCTGCAGGGTGAGCCCGAATTGTACTGTATCGATATCGATCTGACGGAATTAAAGCAGACCAAGAAGGAACTGCAGCAGTCGGAAGATCAGATCAGGGAAAGCGAACTCTACCACCGTTCGCTGCTGCAGACCTTGCCGGATATCATTTTTGTGCTGGACCGGGATGGCGTTTTCATGGATGTCAAAGCATCTAATGACAATCAGCTTCATTACCCCACGTCCGGTTTCCTTGGCCGCAATATCCGCGATATCATGCCCGCGGAATTGACTGAAAAACAGATGGAGGCCATTCAGGAATGCCAAAAGAATAATAAGGTGGCCGGTTTTGAATATCCCCTGGAAATCAACGGCATCAAAAGGCACTATAGCGCAAATACGGTTGCTTTTGGAGAATGTCGGGTCATTGTCACTGTAAGGGATATCACCGAATACCAGGACAACCTCGATACAATCACCTCTATGTTGGCCACCGAGGAGAAGCAGAACGAGAGCCTTCGCAATTTCACACATATCGTATCACACAATCTGAGGATCCACACGGCCAACATGTTGGGCATTCTGATGGTTCTGGAGATGGAAGACCCTGAAACCTATCGGAGCCAGTTTGTCCAGATGCTGAAAAGCTCATCGGAGAACCTGGAAGAAACCATCGGGTATCTGAACGAGGTGCTTGACATCAGGATGAAAAAGAGGCCGGCGTCAGAGAAAATCAATCTTCATGCTTCGATTGCAAAGGCCGTTGCCGGCATCCGCAAACTGGCAGATGATGCTGAAGTGGAAATTGAAAACGATGTGCCGCAAAACGCAACGGTTCTGGCCGTGTCGTCGTATCTGGACAGCATCATTATGAGTCTGCTTTCCAATGCTGTCAAGTTCCGTTCGCATGTCAGGCCGTCATGGGTACGGATTACGGTTGGCAGTACGGAGGGTTCCACCATACTCCGTTTTCAGGATAATGGTCTGGGTATCGACCTTGAGCGGCATGGCGACAAGCTTTTCAAAATGTACAAGAAATTTCATAAAGCATCGGACTCCATTGGAATTGGCCTGTTCATAACAAAAAACCATGTAGAGGCCTTGGGGGGCAGGATCGAGGTGGAGAGCCAGGTGGACAGAGGAACAACATTTAGCGTATACTTGCCGCATGAATAACAAAAAGGAAGTCTGTCTTATTGAAGATGATATGATCCAGGTGTTTCTGACGAAGAAATTCCTGGGAAAAATCAAAAGTGTGGAAACCGTTGTCGATTACCACGACGGGAAAGTGGCCTATGATGACCTGAAGCAGCGTTCGGATGCCGGAGAGCCGATGCCTGACATTATATTTCTGGATCTGAACATGCCGGTTTGGGACGGATGGGAGTTCTATGAGGCTTTTCTCGAGCTTCCGGAGAGCGGGTCGGTGGTTGTTTATATCCTCACCAGCTCCTTAGATCGCAGCGATATGAGCAAGGCGGAAGATCTGGGCCTGAAGGATCGGTATCTCTCCAAGCCGCTGAGCTTCGAACAATTGAAGGCGATCATTGAACAATGAGGCACGGGACATTTGATCCGGAGTGCGTAAAGCATACAGCAAAATGAATAAGAACAGCCTGAAAGTACTATTTAACAGTCCGGTACTCGGCTATGCAGAACACAAAATTATTCTTGACAATAACGGTACACCGGTCGATTACGAGTTTCTGGAGGTAAATTCCGCCTTTGAAAAACTCGTCGGTCTTGCTAAAGAAGACCTTGTGAACCGAACCGTTCGTGAAGTATTTCCCGGCATTGAAAAAGAAGAATTCGACTGGATTGGCTTCTACGGAGAAATCGCGCTTGGCGGTAGTGAAAAGTACATCGAGCAGTACAGCCACGCTTTGCAAAAATGGTACCGTGTGCATGCCTATTCCAATGGGCACATGCACTTCTCGGTTCTGTGCATGGATATTACTTCTGATTATTTGATAGCAGAAGCATCAAAAAAATTCAACCGGTACCATTCCGGTAATGTGGATTATGATGACATAGCCAGACAGATGCAGCTTATTTCCGGAGCAAAATACGTCGCTTTAAATGTCTTTGATGACAACAGAGATTTTTCCACGCTTGGATTTGTCGGCGAAAACCGTCTCTTGCAAAGCGCAACTTCGCTGCTGGGTTTTTCCATTTCCGGGAAAAAATGGCGTCATGATCCGGTCAGGGAAGAGAAAATCAAAGACCAGAAAACGACCTGTTTTAAAAACCTGAGAGCGGTGACCGGCGATACCATTTCCCCGTGGGTCGTCAGTGCTCTGGAAAAAATGGCCAACATCGGAACGCCGGTTATCATAAAAACAACCAAAGATCATTCATCTCTTGGCGATTTTACGCTCATCTTCGAAAAGGGTTCCGGGTTGCAAAACCAGCGAGCCGCTGAAACGTTTGCCGATGTTACGGGATTGCTGATCGACAGGATCAAAACAGAGAAAAAAGTACGTGAAACCAAAGATCAGTTTGAATCCCTGGTCAACAATATTCCGGGCATTACCTTCCGGCGTAAAAACGATGCCGACCGGACCATGCTTTATCTGTCGAGTAACGTGGATGCCCTGAGCGGATATACGGAAGAGGAGCTGTTGCACAACCGCCATGTTTCTTACGGCCGGCTCATTGCGTCCGAAGACCGCCCAATGGTTTCCGGTCTCATCAATTCGGCCGTCAAAGAAAACAAACCATGGGAGATCGAGTATCGCATCCGCCATAAAGACGGCCGCATCCGCTGGGTATATGAAAAAGGCCGGGCCATTTTCAATGCTCAAGATAAAGTTGTTTTTTTGGATGGATTGATTCTGGATATTTCGGACAAAAAGGAGGCGGAGAAAGCACTTGATGAGGAGCGGAAACTGTTGCGTACGCTGATTGATTCACTTCCGGATTCGATCTATGTGAAGGATGCAAACGGACGCAAAAGGTTGGCCAATATTGCCAATTGCCTTAACGCGGGTTTTGACCGCCAGGAGGATGTGATCGGTAAAACCGATTTCGAAATATGGCCCGAAGAGATCGCA
>SLLP01000132.1 GCA_007133995.1 Balneolales bacterium | reverse complement strand
GTGGTAGAAAATTCATCCAGGCCGTCCTCGGAGTGCACCGCATAAGCAAATTCCGTATCCAGGTTTTGGAGTATTCGAATGATATTATGTGCCGTATCCAGGCTGTAAGCACCGATAATCTGCCTTTTTACCCCAGCAGGATTAAGCATGGGGCCCATTATGTTAAAGAATGTGCGCATGCCCAATTCTTTTCTTACCGGCATTACATGCGCCATAGCCGGATGGAAAAGCGGGGCAAACATGAACGCAATACCCGTCTCACGAAAACAGACCTCCACTTTTTCCTTTGGCAACTTTGGCTCTGCCCCGAGATGTCTTAGTACATCGGAACTTCCGCTTTTACTGGAAACACCTGCATTTCCATGCTTGAGTACCGGCACACCTGCACCGGCAGCAACGAACATGGCTGCCGTTGAGATGTTGAAGGTACCTGTGTTGTCACCTCCAGTACCGCAAACATCAATGGCAGATTCCGTATCGACCTCAACTGCAACAGCGGCTTTTCTCATCACATGCACAAAGGCAGTAAGTTCTTGCACCGTAGCACCCTTGCTTCCCATGCCAAACAGAAATGCAGCTGTTTTTGATGGACTGACATTCCCCGTCACAATTTGCTGCGATGCATATGTTGCCTCTTCGGGCAACAGCTCTTTATGCTCAGAAATCTTTTGCAGGATGTAAACGAAATCTCCCATTTGTCAAATTCATTTAGTGTTTATTTATGCTAAAAACCAGAACCAGTACTGTTCATCCAGTTTTCAATCAGTTTCGGACCTTCTGTGGTCAGTATGCTTTCCGGATGAAACTGTATTCCTTCAAGCGGGTAGTATTTATGGCGTATGCCCATTACTACCCCATCATCTGTCCACGATGTGATTTCAAAATCATCGCTTATACTTTGTTTCTCGAGTACAAGTGAGTGATAACGGGTCGCAATAAATGATTGTGTCACATTTTTGTAAAGTGGAGAACTGTTATGCAAAATACATGATGTCTTCCCATGCATTAATGATGGAGCTGAAACCACGTTGGCTCCATGCACATGTCCTATGGCCTGATGACCAAGGCAAACACCAAGTACCGGAACCTGTGGACCCAGTTCACGTATTACTTCTTCCGTTATACCTGCACTTTCCGGCCTGCCCGGCCCCGGAGAGATGAGAATTTTCACAGGCTTCATTTCGAGGACTTCGCTGATGGTTATTTTGTCGTTACGAACTACCTCGTAATTCGAAGCATGACGCGCCACAAGATGCACCAGGTTGTAGGTGAAGGAATCGTAGTTGTCAATGATCAAAACCATAGTGATCTGGTGTTACCTCCAACTGAGTGTATAATGTATTTTACTTTCATGAATTTCAATTTGATTACACTTTAATTTAGTCTGGACTTAATACAAAAGAACGTATCTGAGTTTATATGACTATTGTGTTTCAAAATGACGAACGACTCCGGTGGCTTCGCGAACAGGTTGCATTACTATTTCGGCGCGATCTCGCGCTTTTTTGCCACCATCACGAAGCATGTCCCATATCGTGTCGGGCCGCTTGGCAAGGTATTCCCTGCGGTCTCTGGCCCCACTGAAAAACTCCTCAATCAGTGTCAGAAGTTCCTTCTTGGCGTGGCCATATCCAAAACCGCCTGAAGAATATTTATCCCGGATTTCTCTGTTCTTTTCTTCCGAAGCAAACAATCTGATCAGCGCATACACATTACATTTGTCGGGATCCTTCGGTTCCTCAAGAGGTGTCGAATCTGTCACGACAGACATTACTTTCTTTTTCAAAGCCTTCCCGCTATCAAAAATATCGATGGTATTGTCATATGATTTGCTCATTTTTCTGCCGTCTACACCAGGTACAGTAGCAACCGATTCAACTATGAAAGGCTCTGGAATCCTGAGATAGTCGCCGTTGTATATCCGGTTGAACCGGCCTGCCAAATCCCGTGATATTTCAATATTCTGCTTTTGATCGGCTCCAACCGGAACCAGGTCAGAGTGGTATATCAGGATATCGGCTGCCTGCAATATCGGATAAGTAAACAAACCGATGTTGGGTTGCAGACCCTGCGCCACCTTATCCTTGTAAGAAACGCCTTTCTCCATCATGCTCACAGGGGTAAGTGTGCCCAGAATCCATGACAGCTCAAGCACCTGGGGAACATCACTTTGTGCAAAAAAAGTGCATTTTTCCGGATCCATTCCGAGTGCAAGATAATCAAGGGCTACGTCAAAGGTATATTGTCGAAGATCGCCCCCATTCTGTACGGATGTAAGTGAATGATAGTTCGCAATAAAATAAAAGGCATCGCCCTTGTGCTGAAAATCGAGATGTTGCCGAATGGCCCCGAAATAATTTCCCAGATGAAGCCTGCCTGAAGGTTGAATACCCGATAAAATGGTTTTGTTCTGCTTGTTCATTACGTTTTTGGGATATTGTATCTGTATTGTAACTGATGAAGGTAACACCTATGCAAGTTTCAACGCTATGCCGAGCGCCTCGACCAGTGCTTTCGCTTTATTCACTGTTTCATCGTATTCAAGATATGGATCACTGTCGGCCACTATTCCGGCCCCAGCCTGGATATAAATGTCCTTATTTGTAACAATCATCGTGCGAATTGCAATACATGTATCCATATTGCCTGAAAAATCGAAATATCCGACAGCTCCAGCATAGGGGCCTCGTTTTGTCGATTCCATCTCATCGATGATTTCCATTGCTCTTACCTTCGGAGCCCCGGAAACAGTGCCGGCCGGGAAGCAGTTTTCCAGGGCATCAACAGCCGTCTTGCCGTCAGCAAGTTTACCGCTGACATCAGAAACAATATGCATTACATGCGAATATCTCTCAATCACACGATCCCGGGTAAGTTTTACGCTATCGGGGCGACAAACCCGTGACAGATCATTGCGACCCAGATCGACCAGCATGATATGCTCAGCCAGCTCCTTATGATCCGACTTAAGATCTTCCTCAAATCGGTCATCCTCATCGGCATTGGCGCCTCTCGGGCGGGTACCAGCTATTGGCAAAACCCGGACGCTATCATCCTGGACCTGCACCAGCACTTCCGGAGAAGAGCCAACCAGAGCAAATTCCTTAAAATCCAGATAAAACAAATAGGGAGACGGATTGACCATTCTCAGTGCGCGGTAAAGCATGAACCGGTCACCTTCATAGCTGCTCCGAAACCTCTGTGAAAGCACTACCTGGAAAATATCACCGGCATGTATATACTCTTTGGCCTTATTTACGTTTTTGTGAAATGTTTTTGGGGTTATGTTACTTTTCAGCTCATCTGATGTTCTTCGATAGCCTCCACCGTCGGCAACAGGCTGATTCATGATAGTTTCCATGCGGTCCAGGCAGTCGCATGCTTCTTTATACTGACGTTCATGATCGAATCCAGGATCCGTAAACACCGTCTTGATTAATATCACACGATGCTTCACGTGATCAAAGGCAAAAATCTCATCATAGAATGCCCATATCGCCTCCGGCAGATGGAGGTCGTCCCGTGGTACATCAGGAAGATGTTCCACCTGGCGAATGGTATCGTATGACGAAAAACCGACAGCCCCGCCTGTTAGCCGAGGCAGATCGGGAATTACAGGCTCTGCAAGTGTGCCGCAAAGCCGACGCAACGCATCAAAATATCCCTCTTCAAGAATTTCTGTCTGCTCATCAGCCGTGGATTTTTCTTTATTTTGTAAATGAGTCAGTGTGACTTTGTTATTTTCGAAAAGAAGCACCTGGTAAGGATTTCGACCCAGAAACGAGTATCGTGCCAGGTGTTCGCCACCTTCCACCGACTCCAGAAGGAACGGATATTTACCCTGAGCACGAATCTTCAAAAAAAGAGAGACAGGCGTGACAGTATCCGCCATCATGACCCGGTATACCGGAATAGCTGTGTATTCTTTGGCAAGATTTTTGAATGTATCTGCTTTCATCAAACTGTGTCAAAAAATTACTTGATGAAATCCAACTCCGGCCAGCAATGTCACTCTGCTCGATTCCATCAAAAAAAAACCCGCATCCAGTTTGAACTGAAAGCGGGCTGAAATTTCTAATACAGGTACTGCACATGCACCATAACCGATCCGCTTTCAGCAGAAAGGCCACCACCAATTATTGCTATATGCATACATGTTTAACATAAACCTAAATGTACACAAGTAATAAATACGATGCAACTAATCATTGCTCTGTTGACATTCTTCCTTGTTAGGGGTAATATTGGAGCGATACATGCTCAGGACAGAACGATACTTCATAGTGTCATAATATTATCAAAACAGACCTCATGGCATAATTCTACCAAACTGATTACGTTACATCCTGGTTAGGCTTCAACATCCTTATTTCCCTGTTTTGAGACATTCGCTCTGGTTAATTCTCCTGCTTTTCCTGACTGTGAACCTGTTTTTATCTGCCTGTGATGAGGCAGATGGACCAGTGCGTATAACTGCCAAACACCCGGTCATTGCCGATTTCGCAGTAGATCCCTCATCTGTTCGTTTTTCCGAAGATGACGGTATCCGTGACACGCTTGTCACATTCCATCTGGAGGTTGTAAGTGCGCTTCCCGAGGGTTATCGGCTCGTGGCAGAATTAGCTTCGGTCCGTAATCGCACCCTGCTCTCCGGCGATACACTGCAAACCGATCAGACCCGACCCGATCGACACACAGGGTCGCTTGGCTTGAACATGAACACCAGCCGCTATGAAAATCTGATTGTCTATGTATATCCCCTCGGTCCGAACGGGCAAGCCGGAGATCGTGTGGAATCAACCGTTATTGTGCGTGGTATCGATACGGGACAACCAGAAATTCTTGAAATTATTCGCCCCGATTCCGTTTTTATTCCTGCACCAGGCGAACGTGATAACTGCTTTTTGATCGGTGCCAAAGCTAGCCATACGGTTGCAATAGAAAATATTAACCAGGTGCGGCTTGAGTTGTTTGACAGTAACAATAATCGATTAGGAGACCGGACATATATCATGCAGGATGTTTTTTCCGATCCGGAATGTACTGAATTTGAAACCGAAGCCGGGGATAGCACCTATGTTCAACCTTTCCGCATAGACTCTGACACCCCTCCTGCCAGTTTCAGGATTGAAGTACATGCCGTGGATGTTGCCGGCACCATCAGCGACACCCTTCAATCCACACTAACGATTGCCAGATGAGATTTTCTTACCTGATTTTGTCCGTCATAGCCCCCCTGTGTATGATACTGCAGCAGGCGCACGGGCAAATCCTCCCCGGGCAGATTCCTTCCCCGTATAAATCCATTTCACAAAATTCTGTTTCAAATATGGGTGCGCTGGGTGACACGCTCTGGATCGGCCCCAGAATGAACTTTAATATTGGAAATGAACTGGATTGGAGAATTGTCGAAGGAGTTGATTCCGTAAGTGACGGCCGTGGCAGGCTTTTTTCCATCGCCCTTGCCCGAGACACCGTAGTCGCAGGGATAGGCTACAGCAATACCAGCGGAGAGGATCCGGTGCAGGCACAAATGGGGTTCTACATCACAACCGATGGCGGAGAGAGCTGGGTTTTGATCGATACCTCCCGAACACTCGACTCCCCTGATGCAAATACGGTCCGCTATGGCGGTCAGGATTTGGAAATCATACCCGTGATTGTCCCCCAGCAGTCACCGCCTTATATGGTGGACTTTAAAAATGACATCATCTTTTTTGCGGGATGGGCATCGGGAATCCGGCGCAGCACCGATTTCGGCCAGACCTGGGAGCGTATCGTGCTTCCCCCGTTTGATCTTGAAGAGCTGCGCCCGGAGGAAACCTACAATTTCAGTATCGATCCGAGAGGTGACGGGCAGAACAATAATTTCCTCAATTTTCTCGGCTTTTCAGTGCTTATAGGAAGTGATGGAAACGTCTATGCCGGCACAGCGGGCGGACTCAATATCTCGGACAATGCGCTTACCGCACCAGCCGACAGCATTCGGTGGCGCCACCTCAGGCAGGCGCAAAACCCGGACGGACTTTTGGGTAACTGGGTCACATCCATCCGTGAAAATCCATATGACAGATCAATCTGGTTGACGAACTGGACCGCTATCACCGGGGAGGATGTTGAAGGGATTGTAGTTACCCGTGATTCCGGCAGTTCATTTGAACAATACCTGCCCGGAGAACGGATATATGACATCGGTTTCAATGGTCAAACCATATTCGCCGCCGGCAACAACGGAGTCTTTATCAGCAAAAACAACGGGGAATCCTGGCGACAGGTGCGTCAGATACGCAGCAACAACACGGAGATGAAGCCGCGGGCAACCTACTACGCTGTCAGCAATGCCAATGGAAGAGTCTGGATCGGCACAAGCGACGGACTCGCTTCAACTGTGGATGACGGTGAAACCTGGGAGATTACGCGGGTTAACTTTCCACTTGACGGAAAAAACCAGTTTCAGGATGATGCACCGGATGTAAACGCCTACGCTTACCCCAACCCGTTTTCCCCCCGTCAGCACGACCTGGTACGCATCAAATTTAAAAATCAGGAAGCCGGCTCGGTTACGATTCGCTTGTTTGATTTCGGAATGAATTTGATCCGTATTCTGGATGATAAACGCGAGCTTTCATCCGGAACGTATGAAGCTGTTTGGGACGGAACCGATCAGCAAGGACGTAAAGTGGCTAATGGAACCGTTTTTTATGAAGTGGATACCGGGAATCGCCGCTCTGTAGGAAAAATCCTGCTGCTTGAATAGCCTCCTGCACCATGAAATCCATAGTAACTGAATGACTTGCCTGGATCACACATATATGAAGAACAGCAGTAGCGCTGATAACACGCGTGGCAGAATAAAAAGTTGCCGGCTGAAAAGCTGTCGGGCAACAAGTGTCCGCAGCTGTTTTTCCAGGAGATTGGCTGCAGGCGCAGTGCTGCTTCTGGCGGTATTTTTGCCGCTTCAGGAGACTTTGGCACAAAGTGGCGGCTTCAGCGGTGCATATACCCGTATGGGCTTTGGCGCACGTGGTATGGCAATGGGTAATGCGATGGGCACCGTCTCACAAGAAGGTATTTTCGGGCATTACAATCCCGCTCTGGCTTCATACTCTTCTGAGAATCAAATTGATATCGGCACAGCGCTGATGTCATTCGACCGCAGTCTGCACTCATTTAATATCACCTTTCCTCTTCCCCCGAATGCGGGACTCAATATTGGCCTGCTCAATGCAAATGTCTATGATATTGATGGGCGCACATCCAGCGGATATCATACAGAAATGCTTTCTACGCACGAGTTCCAACTATTTGCCGCTTTTGGAATAAGCGTGAGCCCGAGAGTTCGCCTCGGAGCAGCCGCAAAGCTGCATTACGCCAAATTATATGAAAGCATCGACAATGCTACTGGCGCCGGATTTGACATCGGGATGATCGCAGAACCCGTCACAAACTGGCGAATTGGATTCACCATACAGGATATTATATCCGAATATTCCTGGAACACCAATCCGCTCTACGGGACTCTGGGTGGGCGCAATCGCAGTGATGCTTTGCCTGTCCGTTTTCGTATGAGCAGTTCCTAC
>SLLP01000056.1 GCA_007133995.1 Balneolales bacterium | reverse complement strand
CCCCAATTCTTACCCGGAGATAAAGAAAGATAATAAAACACTTTATTTGATTCATTTTATAAAAGAAACATTCAACGAGACAAAAAGTTCCAAAATAATAAAACAAGAAAATCGTATTCAAACAAGCTGTTCTTTCCGAATCTGATTCCCAAACTACGGATTTGACAATCAGAGAATGTAATGACTCAGGTCCTTGTCACGAGTCAGTTTTTCGAGCTGCATGTCGACATATTTCTTGTCGATAGTGACCTTCCCGCTTTGGATATCATCCGGAATGGCAAACTGCAGCTCTTCGAGTACCGTTGACAGGATGGTATGCAGTCGTCGTGCGCCAATGTTTTCTATGGATGCATTGACCTCGGCAGCCACTTTTGCTATTTCACGGATGGCATCTTCCGTAAACTCAAGCTCAACACCTTCGCTCTGCATCATCGCGATATACTGCTTTGTGAGCGCGTTTTTCGGGCGGGTGAGAATGTTGAAGAAATCCTCTTCCGTCAGTGAATCCATTTCAACACGAATGGGAAAGCGCCCCTGAAGTTCAGGTATGAGATCTGAGGGTTTGGATGAATGGAATGCGCCGGAGGCAATAAAAAGAACATGGTCGGTTTTCACCATTCCGTATTTGGTAGAAACATTCGAGCCTTCAACGATGGGAAGCATGTCTCGCTGCACTCCCTGGCGACTCACATCCGGTCCGCCGCGACCGTCACCGCTGGATCCAACAGAAATCTTGTCAATTTCGTCAATAAATACGATTCCGGAGTTTTGGACACGGTCAATAGCTTCCTGGTTGGCAGCATCATGATCTATCAGTTTCTCTGTTTCTTCATTCAGGAGGATAGGGCGGGCCTCGGAAATTTTCATTTGCTTTTTCTTGGGTCGGCCCCGGGTGAGGTTGCCAAGCATATCCTGAATGTTCGCACCCATATCCTCCATGCCGCCCGGACCAAAGATCTGCATCATCGGATTGCCGGAAGTCGGTTGTACATGAATTTCTATATTACGATCCTCCAGTTCACCGTTTTGCAGTTTTTCTCGGAATTTTTCGCGAGTACGGTGATTGAGTTCAGTATCGGATGCCGATTCCGGATCAAACGAACTGTCCGAGGTCTGAAACCCGGTTTGCTGAATACCGGTACGCCTGTCTGGCTGCGTTTTTTTCATGGGAGGGATCAACAAGTCCAGGATGCGCTCCTCCACCTGTTCTGTGGCTTTTTTCATCACCCGCTGCTGCATTTCCGATTTCACCATGGCGACGGCAATATCCGCAAGGTCACGGATCATTGATTCCACATCGCGTCCCACATACCCCACTTCGGTGTATTTGGATGCCTCTACTTTTACAAAAGGTGCGCGGGCCAGTTTGGCCAGCCTGCGGGCGATCTCGGTTTTTCCAACGCCGGTCGGGCCGATCAGGATGATATTGTTGGGTACGATTTCATCGCGTATCGCCTCGTCGGAGTTCAGCCTGCGCCACCGGTTGCGAAGGGCAATAGCTACGGATTTTTTGGCATCACCCTGACCGATGATGTATGTGTCCAGGGCCTCGACGATCTGTCGGGGTGTCAGGCCTGTATCTTTCAGAAGTGGGGTTCTATCACTCAAGTTCCAGCAAGGTTAGGTTGTGATTGGTATAAATGCAAATATCGGCGGCGATATGCAGTGAATGCTCTACCATTTCCCGGGCCGATATCGATGATGCGTGGTTTTTGAGAGCCCTGGCTGCCGCCTGGGCATACGATCCTCCACTGCCGATGGCAAGTATGTGGTCGTCCGGTTCTATGACATCACCCTGGCCGGAAATGAGCAGACCGCGTTCCTTATTCATGACGACAAGCAGCGCTTCGAGCCTTCGCAGATAGCGGTCGCTTCGCCAGTCTTTGGCCAGCTCCACAGCTGCCCGCTCAATGGTGCCGTTATACTGGTTCAGTTTCTCCTCGAATCGTTCAAACAGGGTGAAGGCGTCGGCGGTTGACCCGGCAAATCCGGCAAGAACCTGCTTGTTGTACAGATGGCGAACCTTCTGGACATTGGCTTTCATTACCACCTTGTCGAGTGTGGCCTGTCCGTCGCCGCCAATGCAGGCTTTGCCGTCATGAATGATTCCGATTACGGTTGTGGCATCAAGCTTAAAGGTCATACGCTTCTTACTTCTCCTTTTTTTCTTTTTCCAAACGATGTTGACGGGCTACTTCAATTGCCGATGGCAAATGAGCTTTGTCATTATCTTTGTCATTTTCCTCTTTCATCTCATCGCCCTTATGATCCGACACTTTTACCGACTGCTTCTCCGCGTTTGTGGAAGATTCCTTTGAGGTTTTCTTCTTCGGCTCATTCTCTGCATTTTGAGAAGCCTGTTTTTGCTGTGCGGCGTCATCCGGTTTCCCGTCGCCGGATTTGGTATCGCTTAATTTGGTGTCATCGGATTTGGCGTCATCGGATGTATCATCGCCGGATTTTGCAGAAGCCTGATCTTTGGAAGATTTGTAGTATTTTGCCTTGGGATTGGGTTTGCTGCTCTCCCGATCCTTGCGTTGCTGATCTGATCTGCTTGTTGATTTTTGCTGATCCTCTTTTTTGGGATCTGATCCGGATTTTTCTGCGCCATCCTTTTTTTTCCGGCTTTCAGAGGGTTTTTGACTGGTGCCCGTTTTCTGACTGCCTGAGCGTTGTCCGCCGGTCTGTTTGATGGTACCTACACTATTTTGTCCGTCCTGCGAATCAGATTCCTTTTTCGCAGCAGGTTTCCCTTTCTGTTGTGATGGTCGGGATCCACCACGGACTCCACCTGATCCTTTTCCCTGAGGCCTTTGCTTTTCTTTTTTGAAATAATCCAGACCAGGGTCATCACTCTTCTTTTCAGTATCAGAATGACCACGCAGATCGGTTTCAGAGATCGCTTTTTCAAGAGGCTGATCATTGAGAACGGCATCGGTAATGTCAATCTCCGAATTGGGAAGCATGAATTTGAAGTCGTTCATGGACATGGTTTCATCAGCCATCATATTCACATTGAGCCGGTAGGAAAGCAGCCATTTCAGTCTCTGGCTTATCCAGCCCCGCTGGACCATGGACTTCAGGTAAGGATTCAGGTGCAGATCCAGTGAAAAATGTCCCTTGTAGTTGTATTTGAACTTGGTGAGCCAGCCTTCAATATCAGCAACTACGGTATTTTGAGAAATGATGCTGCCCGAGCCGCCACACATGGGACACACCTTGGAGACCGATTTTACCACGCTGGGGCGGATGCGCTGACGCGTTATCTGGACCAAACCGAAATCGCTCATAGGCAACACATTGGTTTTGGCACGATCTTTCCGAAACTCCCTGCGAAGTTCATCATAGACCTTCTTGCGGTTGGCATCCTCGCGCAAGTCAATGAAGTCAACGACAATAATACCGCCGATATCACGCAATCTAAGCTGTTTGGCAATTTCCCGGGCGGATTCGAGATTCGTCCTGAGTGAATTCTCCTCCTGTTCGCGCTTGGCAGCGTATCTGCCGGAGTTCACATCCACAACATACATGGCCTCAGTCTGCTCAAAAATCAGGTAGCCGCCGCTGGGCATTTTGACTCTGGGACTGAATACCGAATCCACGTCCCGGGATATCTTCATGTAATCGAAGATATGTTCAGAGCCCTTGTAGAGCTCAATATTCGGAACCATATTAGGTGCCACTCTGGAGACATAGGATTTTATAGACCGGAATATCTTCGCATCATCAATGAGGATACGGCTGTAATCCTTTGCAAACAGATCACGCACCAGGCTTTCGGTCATATCCATATCCTGATGCAACAGGGCAGGAGGCTTGGCTACTTTCAGTTTCTCGAGGATGGAATTCCATTTCTCAAGCACGTCCTTCAGATCTTCGTGCAGGACCTCATCGGGCTGACCGTCGGCGAGGGTGCGTACGATGACACCAAACCCGTCGGGAAGAACCGATGAAATGCACGAGCGCAGCCTTCGACGCTCCTTTTGGCTTCGTATCCGTTTGGATACTGCAACGTATTCTCCCATGGGTATGAGGACGAGAAAACGGCCTGCAACGGTAATATTGGTCGATACCCGCGGGCCTTTGGAACCGATTGGCTCTTTAACAATTTGAACAAGGACTTTCTGCTTGGGAGCCAACAGCGCGCCGGCACGATTCTGCTCTTCGGTGACAGACCCGTTCCCGGAGTTAGGCTGGCGGGATTTTTCATGCTTAGACGGACTCCGGAGAGCATCCTTGCCATTAAGCATGATAAGATAGTTTTTCAGGTGTTCGCCAGTATCGGAAAAGTGCAGAAAGGCATCTTTCAGAGTTCCCATGTTGATGAAAGCAGCACGAATGCCGGCCATCACCTTATGAACCTCAGCAAGATAAATATTACCAACAGTACGTTGGTTTTCCGGGGATTCTATAAATAATTGGGCTAATTCACCATTTTCAATCAGGGCTACGCGGGTTTGATTTGCTGCCGCGTGAATGATGATTTGGTTTTTCATGTGGATTCCAGTTTGTGAAGCAGACGATGCAGGAATCAAAAACCAGATCTCTGATTGGCAGGGCCGATAAATTTCTGTATTTAGAAAAAGTCGATTGTAACATGTTTTTTGACTCGTACATTCTGTGCTGCTTTAGAAAATTTCTTTCATTGAATATCAATAACAGTCGTTGGAAACATCTTCCGGATACTATTGAGTAGTGGTTTGGTATCATATACCTTCGAAGCCACTACATTGTGTATGTCCAATCAGAGATAAAAGGAAGACGGAACTGTTTGTAACAACATCTGTGCATTTGTAATGCCGGGTACCGGGAGCGCATTCCGCCGGAAGATTGCATTTGTCCATTGTTATTCGGCAATCTGTCGGAAAAAACTTCTTTTCTTACACCGATACATCAAAGGGAAATATAATGTAAAAAAAGGAATAATGACACTCGAATAATAATGCACTGAGTTGTGTGATGCGATGCTGTGGAAGTCTCAATCAACCGGAAACCCGATGTATGGCGGCACCGACCGCATTGAGTTTATCCTCCAGTTTCTCATAACCACGGTCAAGATGGTAGATACGCAGCACCTCGGTTTCGTCCCGGGCCACAAGGCCGGCCATCACAAGACTTACGCTTGCCCGCAGGTCGGTGCTCATCACCGAGGCACCCCTGAGTTCCGACCTGCCGCGGACGATCACCGTATTTTCACGGCGCTCGATATCAGCTCCAAGCCGTACAAGCTCTGGAACATAGCTGAAGCGATCCGGGTAGATGTGATCGGTGACGGTCGATTTGCCGTGGGCCTGGGTCATCATGGTAGCCCACTGCGCCTGCAGATCGGTCGGGAAGCCGGGGTAAATTGCGGTTTCAATGGAGACCGGCGGCACGCGGTCAGCCGAGCGGATTCGAATCGTTGAATCACCAATATCAAGTCCGACATGGAGCTTTCGGAATGTGTCCGTGAATGAGCCTAGATCGCTTTCCAGAGTATTGGTGAGGGTAACATCCGATCCCGGTACCATGGCGGCTGCAATCATGAATGTGCCGGTCTCAATGCGGTCGGGAATATTGTTCATGGTGCCCGATTTGATACTGTCAACACCGTCGATGGTTAGAACCGGAGTTCCGGCTCCCGAGATTCTCGCACCCAGTGTATTCAGATTATCACAGAGATTGACCACATCCGGCTCCATGGCGGCATTGCGAATGACCGATTTGCCATTGGCCCGGACCGCCGCCAGCACCAGGTTGACTGTAGCCCCGACACTGCTTGGGTTCATGGTGAAAGCACCGCCCGGAAGACGACCGTTCGGTGCTTTGGCAATGACATATCCACCATCCATTTCAATTTTAGCACCAAGGGCACGCATTCCCTCAAGGTGCAGGTTCACCGGTCTGGGCCCCCAGGCGCATCCACCCGGAAGCGACACTCGGGCATCGCCGGCGGCACCGAGAAGCGCTCCGGTCATGTAGAAGGAGGCGCGCATCTTCCTGACCAGATCGTAGGGTGCAACATGGTTGTTCATCTGAGTCGGATCGATGGCCAGCTCCCTTTTATACTGGTCAAATAAGACCTGTGACCCGGTTTCGCCGATCACCTTGTTGAATGTAAAAATATCATTGAGCAGGGGCACATTAGTGATGGTTACCGGTCCGTCAGCAAGCAGGGCGGCGGCCATGAGAGGCAGGGCGGCGTTTTTGGATCCGCTAATGGCCATGGTGCCCCGGAGTGATTTTCCTCCCTCAATCAGGAAATTATCCAATGGTATAGTCCTTTTTTTTTATTTTTATGAGTTATTTTTTAAGATGGTCATCAGGAGCTGATGCTTTTCGACAGAGGACCCCTGGCGACAATGAACTTTATCAATCCGCCCATTGCAGCTTGCACGGATTTCGTTTTCCATCTTCATGGCTTCCAGGATCACTACGGGATCACTCTTCCGTACCTGCGTGCCATCTTTAACCAGAATCTGCAACACTTTGCCAGGCATGGGAGCATCCAGCCTGATCACACCCTCTTCCTCTGACTTGCCGAAATCCATTTTGTTGAGCAGTTGCTGACGTTCATCGCGCACGGTGATTCGGTGCAGCCGGCCGTTCACCTGAAAAAGCAGTTGCCCGTTGGGCTGATGCTCAATCAAAAGCACATGATAACTGCACGTGCCTGAATTAAGGTGAAATTCACCACCGCCCAATTCATCCCATTCAAAGGGATAGCTGCGGCCTTTGATACTGGCAAGCAGTTTTTCCATGTTGTAGGCAATCTGGAAAGTCTCGTTGTCGGATTCGATCTGGTATGTGATCATCGGGTGATCTGGATAGCTGTAATGAATTGGGTTGTGAGGATGCCGTTGTTCATTAAGAAACCTTCATGGCGCTCAGACCTGATTTTGTCGCTCGATAAAAAAAGGATTCGGGGTGGTCATTGTCAAAATGTCTTACTTTTGCCCCAATATTGCCACCTTCGCTCTCAAAAACTTCAATCATATTGTTATGCATCAAAGTGATCAGGTCGTCCCGGATTTCACCGAAAGACAGACCGGTTTCCTGCTGGATATGGCCGTAGGATTCAGCATATATAAGCAGTTCAAGAATACTGCGCTGGCTTTGCGTAATTTTTGACATGGTTTGCACCTTTTTCGTGAGCTTTCTTTCAGATCTATTTTAGTTTGATATCGCCATAGGTGATCAGGTTTCTGCGGTTGTCGTAGATAAACAGGCGATGGAGTCCGTCGTTTCGGTCGCGGGCTGCGTTGTAGTTATTGGCCGGATCAAACTCTGCGGGATAGATATCGATAACAAGTGGTTCAAATTCGAGTGGACTCCGGTTTGAGTAGAGAGTTCGCTGTGATCTCTCATCAAATACGTCATAATAAGTTACTGCGTTCAATCCGTTCACTATACCTACTCCCGTGACCAGCATTTCTAATTGAACAGGTTCGCCTCGGGTCGGGTTGGGAAAGGGCGGAACCTGAACCTCGACGTATCCCTGGAACATGGGACCGATGCGCCAGTCATCTTCATCGCGACTTACCACTTTGCCGTCAGGTGTGGTTTCGGTATAATTTTCCGGTGTGCGGTAAGCCTGTTGTTCGAATT
>SLLP01000090.1 GCA_007133995.1 Balneolales bacterium | reverse complement strand
TCCGGATTGCCGATGGATTGGTACAACTTGCCAAGGTGGTAGTAGACCCCCACATATTCCGGATCATGATCACGAATATATTCGAAATATTGAAGCGCCGTGTGATTGTCGCCGGCTTTAACGTACTCAAGAGCCAGAGCAAAGCGGGAGAAACTGTCATCCGGGTCAGCATCCAGAAACAGCTTCAGTTTTTGTACCCTGTTATCATTCATGGATTTAAAAATCTTGTTTTGAAACTAACGGCAATTCGCTTTTTAACGTATGAATGGAGGCAATAATTTTACCTGGCTAAATTAGTGCAGGCCGCCTTGGCAACCTGGATTTGCATCACTGTTAAGATGCCTGGTGATTTCGTCAACGGAGTCACCGCCAAATTTTTCAAGAAAGGCGTTGGCCAGAACGGGGGCGATGACATTCTCGGCGACCACCAAAGCTCTGGGCAATGCACATACATCAGATCGTTCGTAGCGGGTATCCATGGTTTCCTTTGTGACCATGTCTACGGTCTGAAGCGGTTTGAGCATGGTTGGAATGGGTTTCATGATGCCACGGATGATGAGTGGCATGCCGGTCGTGATGCCACCCTCGAGACCTCCTGCTCGATTCGTTGCCCGGCCGAAATGATCCGATTCCCAGGTGATCTCGTCATGAACCTGATGTCCGTGCCGTTTTCCCGCTTCAAATCCCAGCCCGATTTCCACCCCTTTCATAGCCTGGATGCTCATGATCGCCTGCGCAAGAAGCCCCTCCAGCTTGCGGTCCCAGTGAACGTAGGTTCCGAGTCCCGCCGGCAAACCGGTTACGACGATCTCATAGATACCACCGAGAGAGCTTCCCTGTTTTCTACGCTTTTTGATCTCATCCACCATACTGTTGGTCAAGGCGGAGTCGAGGCAGCGGACTTCAGAAGCGTCAGCGGTACCTGCAAGATGTTCCGCCCCATTAGCCAATAGCGGGTCGGCGATTTCACGTGTGGATTCCCAGGAGGTGTAACCCTGTTCACCAATCTGGATGACATGTCCGCCTATCTGAATATTGAATTTGCTTAAAAGAGCCCTGGCCGTGGCGCAGCAGGCAACTCTCATGGCCGTTTCGCGGGCGCTGGAACGCTCTATCACCGGGCGGATGTCGTCGAAGCGAAATTTTTGCACGCCGACCAGGTCCGCATGGCCGGGACGCGGCACTGTGATTTTTGGAATGTCATCGTCTATGGCTTTTGATGACATTACTTCAGGCCAGTTATCCTCATCTTTTTTATAGGCCCGGTTGATCATTTTCAGCGCAACGGGATGCCCCATGGTTTTTCCAAATCGCACACCAGAGACAATTTCAGCCACATCTTTCTCAAAAGCCATTCGACCGCCCCGTCCGTAGCCCATCTGTCTCCGGGCCAGCTGTTTTGCAATCCTCTCTTCTGTCAGATCAACCCCGGCGGGCAATCCCTCCACAATGCCAATAAGTTCCGGTCCATGCGATTCACCGGCAGTCAGGTAACGAATCATCTGTCATCTATTTGATTTAAAGCGACTTTAACCCTGAAAACAGGGTCAGAGCGTGCACGCAGAATATAGGAAAATACGAGATGAACTACGGCAGAATTATCATCCCTCAAAAATCACAAACGGGTACTGACATTCAGCTGTATGAGTCCGCCGGTTTCACTGTATGATGTGCGGCTGAAATCAATATTAATGTCGCGGATGACAATACCCAGACCGATGGATGCGCCGGAAAGATCAATTCTGCGATCGGTTTTAAGCTCTTCGCTTTGGAGGTGATCGTAGCCCAGTCGCAGCTGAAAGTTGTCCGAAAACAGAAATTCGGTGCCAAATCTCACGTGTCGAAGCAGGTTGTCAAAAAAACCGGGATCCGATTCGTCGTCGAAGACAGGCAGGTTCCACCGATCGAGTGAATGGAGGGTGAGATTGAAACGAAGCGGGAGATGCTGCAGGCGATGCGTGATGCCGGCCATGAGGTTAAATGGCAGATCCTCTTTTGTCTCGTCGAATGTTGTGATCTGAACACCGAAATTTCTGAATGATACTCCTGCCTGTGTCAGTTCGTTGTTGAAGCTGTAATGGATGCCGCCGAAAAGGGCCAGAGCGGAAGAGCGGTAGGCTTCATAGCTGCTGACGATGAATTGAACACCCATTCCGGCCTGCAGGTCGGGAAGGAGTGTCCGTGAGTAGGCGGTGTTCCAGGAAAAATCGTAGGCGTTGAAGGTGCCCTGCTCCAACCCGTCGCTGTCGGTGCGTGTAAAATCGCCATAATTCAGGAAGCGAATGCCGGTGGCGAAAGTTCCGAAATCTTCCAGATGCCAGGCAAATCCCGCCGACCCGAGGTAGATGTCGGTAATATGGTTCAGGTACGACAGCGAAAGTTCTTTGTGATTTTGCACACTGAGATAAGCCGGATTTACATCGAAGTTTGCCGTGCCGCCCTGATGCAGTGAGATGTGATTGCCGCCCAGCGCAGCGGTTCGTGCCGAACCCGGCAAATTCAGAAATCTGAAAGCCGTTTCATTGCGGAGTTGAGCGGACGAACCGGTCGGTGCAATACCGGCCATAACCGTTCCGAAAAGCAGGTAGGCGAGAATATGAGATTTCACAAACAGATTGAAGGATTAATTCATTAACTTGGAACTGCAAAAAATCGCAAAATATCAGAATGAGAATAAATTATTACTGCTTATTTTACGATATTTTCCATTGCACGATAAAATTAGCAATCAGGGTTTCTAAAACAACGGCTATTTCATGCAATTATTTGTTGATGTCGGTCGCTATTGCAGACTGATATACGAAGCCATCCGGTCTTCCACGGAATTCGGTATGTACTGGAAGAATATCATCATTGAGATGGTCAAAACCGGCTATGATTCGCTTCCGATTATCATTCTGGCTGGATTTTTCACCGGTGCGGTGATGACGATCCAGACATCCTACCAGCTTGTGGCCGGTTTTATTCCACCGGAAACGATCGGATCCATAGTCTCCCAGTCTCTGTTGATAGAACTGGCTGCGGTGATCAGTGCTCTGGTGCTGGCCGGACGCGTGGGCGCCCGTATTGCCACCGAGCTGGGCACCATGGCCGTGAGTGAACAGATCGATGCGCTTGAATCAATGGGGTTCAACTCCGTAACATTTCTGGTCATGCCGCGTGTCCTGGCCGGCATATTCATGTTTCCGGTCATCTATGTGGCTGCCGCGGTCGCCGGAATGTCAGGCGGTCTGCTCTCGGGCTACATGACCGGAGCGGTGCCTATGGCCGATTTCATGCTGGGTGCACGCCAGGTGTTTTCACCGGCGGATGTGAGTTTCGGTGTTATCAAATCATTCGTTTTCGGGTACATTATCACCTCCATCTCCTGCTACAAGGGCTACTTTGCCACCGGTGGGGCCGAGGGAGTGGGTCAGGCAACGACCCAGGCTGCCGTCCTGAGCTGTATCTACATACTGGTGGCGGACTTTGTCCTCGCCTTTTTGCTTCTTTAGACGTAGTATCATGATAGAAATCAATAATCTAACGAAAAGTTTCGGTGCCAACCTCGTCTGGGAAAACGTCAGTCTTACAGTTGACGACGGCGAGACTCTTGCGGTAATCGGCAAATCGGGATCCGGTAAATCTGTGCTGATGAAACACCTTAATGTGCTTCTTTATCCGGATGCCGGAGAAGTTCTGATTGACGGACTCAATATATTTGAGATCCGGTACGCAAAGCTGCGCAGACTTCGCCAGCGTTTCGGTGTCCTCTTTCAGGGTGCCGCCCTATTCGATTCCATTACTGCCTACGAAAATGTAGCATTTCCTCTCCGCTTCTTCAGTGATTTCAAAGAGAATGAAATCCATGAGCGGGTCATGGAATCACTGAAACTTGTAAATCTTGCCGATATCGGAATAAAGACACCGGCTGAATTGTCCGGTGGCATGAGGAAGCGGGTGGGACTTGCACGCGCAATTGTGATGAAACCCGATTATCTTTTATACGATGAGCCGACTTCCGGCCTTGACCCGCAGACGTCGGACGAAATCAATGACCTGATTATCAATATGGCGGATACCCTTGATATTACCTCTATTGTGATCTCACACGACATGCACAGCGTGCTCCGAGTTGCGGACAAAGTCGCGTTTCTGGATCAGCAGAAACTAAGCTGGTACGGCACGGTTGACGAAATGCGGAAAAGTGACCACAAGGAATTGCATGCCTTCATTATAGCCAGTGAATATACCATCTAAATTATGCGGAGCCCGGTTTGAAAAATATTCAGAATGAAATCAAAATTGGACTGACCATCGTGATTGCCTTACTGATAGCCATCATCGGCTTTCGCCTGATGCAGGATGTCCCCATTTTCCGTCCAAGCCTCCAGCTCTATACCGTTTTTGACCGTGTGGACGGCGTCAGTGTCGGAACATCTGTTTACTTGTCCGGCGTGAAAATCGGCTCTGTCAACCGGGTTGAGCTGGCCGGACCGGACAGTGTCCGGGTTGTGCTCAATCTGTCTTATATCGATGGAATTCCGGTCGGATCACGAGCCTATATTGAATCGGCTGACCTGATTGGCGGAAAACGGGTCAGAATTCACCATTCAGGTCAGGATGAGATGCTGCCGGACGGCGGATATATCGAGGGGGTCTATGACCATGGGCCGTTTGCAGAGCTGCAAAGTTTTGCTGAGGATGTGAAGCCGGGCATTCAAAGATCAACCGGAAATCTTGCGGATGTTCTGAGTCAGATCGATGAAATTCTCAAGGATGGCGGCAAGGAAGATCTGCGCGGGACGATCGCGACACTCAGCAGCTCATCGCGACAGATCGACAGGTTGCTTCAGGAGCGGAGTGCGGATCTGGAGGAATCTATTATCAGCCTGAAGCATATCATGCAAAACCTGGACACCCTGAGTACCGGCAGACAGTCGCAGCTGGATGAAATTCTTGAGAACCTGGAAACAACCAGCCAGGAACTTGGTGTGATGTCCCAAGAACTGGGAGGGGTGAGTTCAGAGCTGCATGTGATGATGCAGCAAATCAACAGTGGCGAGGGAACGCTGGGCCGGCTTATCCAGGATCCATCACTCTATGAAAATCTTGATACTCTGGCCGTAAACCTCAAAAATATTTCCCGCAGGATTGAGGATGAACCGGGGCATTTCCTCAAGCATATGCGCCTGATAGAAATCTTTTAAGCAACCGGACAAAAATGGTTTTAGAATTATCCGGCATCTTTTTGGCACCAAATCAAAGGTGCTGTCGTTATACCATATAGCTTTGTAAATCGCAGCAATAGCTGTATCTTTTTGAGCTATTAAATGAAATTGCAACCGTTTTTCAGATTTATTTAAAATTTTACGTCTCCGAGGTTTTCTATGGGCTTGATGCAAAAACTAAGATCCGGTACCAAGTATATCATCTGGATTCTCATCCTTTCCTTCGGACTCCTTTGGGTACTTGCAGATACGCAGGTGTTTGATGCCATGATGGCAGGTCCGCGGAACATGGGCGAAGTGAACCGCGAGCCCGTATCCTGGGCTGAGTTCAACCAGCGGATCAATCTCTATACAGAGCAGTACCGGGAGCGGACAGGAGTCAGCCCCGACAGTGAACTCCGTGCCCAATATGAAGAAATGGCATGGGAACAGCTGGTCGTGGACAAGATCCTGAAACAGAAAATGCAGGATATGGGAATTACGGTAACCGATTCCGAATTGATTGACATGGTGACCGGAGATAATCCGGATCCCTTTATCCGGCAGCAGTTTACCCGTGAGGATGGAACCATCGACAGAGTGGCCCTGCAGAACGCGATCGAAGCACCTGAAAACCGGGAAATCTGGATCATGATCGAACAGCAGCTTCGCGAGCAGCGTCGCCAGCAGAAATTGAACCAGTTCATTGAGGCCTCACTGCGCGTCAGCAACTTTGAAGTGGAAGAACATTACAAGCGTCAGAACAGCCGCGCCAGTATTCAGTATGTGCGCTTTCCTTACTCGGATATTCCCTCCGATGAAATTGAAGTCACGGATTCTGAAATTCGCTCCTACTATCGTAACAATGAGCACAGATTTCAGCGAAACAAATCCTGGCGGTTCTCCTATGTGACATTTTCCATTGCTCCGACCGAAGCCGATACCATCCGCACACTCAATTATCTTTCGGAACTACGTGATGAATTCCGTGCAACGGATAATGTAGCACGGTTCCTGTCCGACTATTTCTCCGAAACCGATTATTTTGAAAACTTCCTGAGACCGTCAGAAGTGCGTCCCGAACATCTCAAAGCGTTTGAGCTCGATGTTGGTGAAGTCAGTGAGCCCTATGTTCACAACAACCGTGTCCACATGGTCAGATTGCTCGAGGATCGTCCTGCAGATCAGACCTATGTGCGAGTGCGCCAAATCCGGTTGGAAGACAGCGAAGATGGCCAGGAGCTGGCCGAGGAGTTGTTGGAACTAAGACGGCGGGGACGATCGTTTGAGAGTCTTGCAAGACAATTCTCCCCCCACACTCGGTCTCAATGGGCCAGTGATGAATTCGACTATAAGGAACACTTTATTGTACGAGATGACAAGCCTGCTGCAATCGCAGATGCCATTTTCTCCGCATCCACCGGATCCGTCATTGGGCCGTTGACTTACGCCGATGAAATCTATCTGTTTGATATTGTAGATAGGACCAACAGGGATATACGTTTTGCGGATATGAGTCAGGATGTTGAGCCCGATCCGTTTGAAACGGTTCAGCGACTTGCCAATGATGCAGAGGACTTCCATTACTTTGCTGAATCAGATGGGTTTTTCAGTGAAGCAGAGCGCAGCGGATATGACGTCAATGAAGCTGTGGCAACCGAAGGAACACCGTTCATTTCCGGACTGGGTCAGAGCCGTATGATCCTCAATGAACTGCAGCACACGAGAAAAGGTGATATCTCCGATGTAATTGAGACGGAGGATCAGTTTATCGTATTCCATGTGGATGAAGTAGTTCCGGAAGGGACACGTCCACTCGAGGATGTACGCTCCCAGGTTATATCCCTCGTTCGGGATAATAAGCGCAAGGAGCTGCTTACACAGCGTGTCGGCGAAATGCTTGAAGGCAACGTGACACTGGAGCAGTTGGCTGAGGTAAGTGGGAAAAACATCCAGAGTGCCGAGCGCATCCGGCTTAATGCAGCGACGGTGCCCGGTGCCGGTCGTGAACCCAGGATTGTTGGTGCAGCGTTTGCCCTTCGCGAAGGTCAGGTATCATCTGCCATTGCAGGTAATAATGCAGTATTCGTTATGACGGTGGAAAGCAGGACCATGGCTGATGTCAGTGCCATGACAACCGCCGAGCGACGAAGTATTCGTGAAGAGCTGCAAGAGCGCAAGAACACGGCTTTCGGCAATGTATGGGTCGATCGCCTTAAAGCCGATGCCGATATCCGTGATTTCCGGACCCAACAGCGCTTGATGCAGCCGCCGATGTAAAGATGCCTGACACATCCGCGGATGATATAAAACGAATGAGGCGGGCTCTGCGGCTTGCTGAAAAAGGAAAGGGATATGTTGCTCCCAATCCGATGGTGGGATGTGTTATTTACTCTGCAAACGGTGAGC
>SLLP01000215.1 GCA_007133995.1 Balneolales bacterium | reverse complement strand
TATTTGCGCAGTCTGGCCGGGAAGCTGACGCGACCTTTGCTGTCTATGGAGTGATCATATTCGCCTTTGAAGCTTGCCAAGGTTCTGCCCGTTTGATGAGACCGTTTTTGATTGCTACAGGCCAAAAGTTGCACTTTCTCCCACAACTTCCCACCTTACCCCACAAAGTAGGTTTTTTTAAGATTACAAGTCAAGTAAAAAGAAGATTTTTACCTGAAAATTTTCAACGGTTACATGGACAGTAGTCGGGCAAATCCACAAATATGAATTGAAAGTGGCTATATACGTATAAAACAATATGTATGATACATGTGTATGCTATTGGTGGGACAAAATCCCACAAAAAAATAATACCATTTTAAACCGGGGATAATGGGCTGGTCCCGGAAAACTGGACAGATATTGGCCCGTTACTTGAGCACTACTTGAGTAGTCTGCGGCTGATTTTCTGGATATCGGCGAGCACCCCGGCAGCTGTCACTTCTCTGCCTGCACCAGGTCCCTGGATGATCAGCGGACTTTGGGTATAACGCGCCGTCCGGAATGAGAGCAGGTTATCGGTGCCCGTCAGTGTACCGAGGGCGGATTTAACGGGAACCGACTGCATTCCCACGGTAATCTTCCCATTTTCGAGATGGCCGGTATATCGAAGCACTTCGTTGCGCAACCGGGCCTCGGCTGTGCGGGTTTTCCAGAATTCATTGAGCTCCGGAAGCTTTTCGAAGAACTCATCCTGTGTAAGTGTACGCATTTCCTCCGGAATGAGGTCCTCGACGGCAATATCCTCACGCTCCACCCGAAAACCGGCGGTTCGGGCAAGGATCATGAATTTTCTGGCGACATCTTCGCCGGACAGATCATCCCGCGGATCGGGTTCGGATATTCCCAATTCCCTGGCCTTGCGGATAATGCGCTCAAACGGCACACCTTCTTCGAGTTTTGCGAAAAGATAGGTCATGGTGCCGGAGACCACGCCGGATATCGATTGGATCACATCCCCGCTGCGCAGCAGATCCTTGATGGTCTGCAGCACCGGCATGCCCGCACCGACCGTCGCCTCATACAGATAATGAGTGCTTTTGTTGACCGTGAAGCTCATAAGCGAATCGAAGAACTCCTGTTCGAAGCTGTTGGCCCGCTTGCTTGGAGTCACGACATGGATGCCGGCTTTGAGAAGCAGCGGATATTTCCTTGCCACATCGGGATTACCGGTGGCATCCACAAAAACGGTGCGATAGGGGTACTCTTTTGACAGGTGATTAATGATGAACGGCCAATCTGTTTTCTGTCCCTGACTCACACGTTTTGACATTTCAGCTGCCGGTATTCCCGACGGATGCCAGGCCATTTTGTCGGTTTCACAAGCGCCGATGATGCTGAAGTCGACTTTAGGATCGGTCAGATCCTGTAACAATTCAACCAGCTTGCCTCCTATAGTCCCCAGCCCGGCGACAAACAGCCTTACCCGGTGGGGATGGATACAGAAATGGTCATTGAGCAGCCGGACTGCCATCTCCGCTTCGCGGTTGTAAAGAATCAGACTCAGGTGTCTGTTAGCCAGCCCTTTCGCCATGGCCAGCGGTGCTATTCCGTTCTCACCCAGGACCGACAGGACCGATCCGCTGATCCCCAGATCCCGCTCCAGTTTTTCACCGATGACGGTCACCATGGAAACCTGATCCAACACCTGGGGCGTGTCAATACGTCCGGAGTCGTATTCCTCTGCGAACTCTTGGTGAAGTGCATGGCGCGCCTGTTTCAACTGAGGAGCCTGAACCACAACCGTAATCCCGTAATCGGACGATGCCGCGGTGTTGAACAGCACGGCCACCTTGTGTCGCCGGAGCGTCGATAGCGTGCGGTAGCTGAATTCATGTATTTTATCCAACCCCTTGCTTCGCAACGCAATAACGATGATGTTCTTTTTCACTGAAACGGAACGCAACCGTCCTGTCGTGGCCTGATACTCACGCGTAATAATGGTACCGGTAGCATCAGGCTGCAGAGTATTCTTAATGTGGATGGGGATATTTCTTGCCTGAAGAGGCAGCACCGTCCGCGGATGCAGCACCTTGGCCCCAAAGTGTGACATTTCAGCAATTTCGGAGTAGTGGAGCTGGGGTATGGTGACGGCTGTAGGCACGATGTCCGGATCGGCCGTCAGCACGCCGTTGACATCTGTCCATATCTGTACTTCGTGGGCATCAAGCGCCTCACCCAGCAGGCTTGCAGAGTAATCGGAACCGGATCGCCCGAGCGTGGTGATCTCGTTTTCGGATGTGGAGCCGATGAAACCGGTCACAATCGGTATACTGTTTTCGATCGGAAGAATAGCATCACGGATCTGGCGGATGGTGGTAGCCATATCCACATCGGCATCACCAAACCGGTTGTTGGTCCTCACCAGCCTGTGTGATTCAAAGGCACCGGACGGCGTTCCCGATGCGATCACTGCGGCAGAAAAAATGTTGGATGAGAGCCGCTCGCCATAGGACAGGATCCGGTCGCTTTGCCGTTCGGTAATTTCGGACTGCCCCTGGAGTCCGGACAGTTCGGTTTCAAGTTTTCCGAGCAGTTCATTAACACGGCTGATCTGGCCGCCGGCTTCTCCGATCATGAACTCACCGAGTGTATTATGGTGCCGGTGCTTGAGTAGCTCAAACCGTTCCCTCCAGGTGTTATCCGGAATCGACGCCAGCTTCATGAGTGCAATAAGTTCATCCGTAACACCGCCGAGTGCGGATACAACAACGACAACATCGGCATCCTTGTGCTGTTGATTTACGATGACCACAGCATTGCGGATACGGGGGGCATCATAGAGTGATGTCCCGCCAAATTTCAATATTCGCAGCATTATTCAGTAAATACTAATTGGTACTTTTGGGTTAATTCGGGGAATTTTTTTTTTATAAGGGATTGAATAGCTTCAAATTCTATGAGAAAGGCATCGTGCCCATTGTCGGAAGCGAGCTCGACATACCGGGCGTTTTTCAATAGTGCCGTCAGTTCCTTCTGCTCTGCAACCGGATAGAGCACATCGGAGCTGATCCCGATAATCAGCACGGGAATTTTGAGACCGCCAAGCACCTCCTTAAAGGTTCCACGACCACGTGATACATCATGACTGTCCATCGCCTGGGTCAGTCGCACGTAGGTAACCGCATCAAAACGGTCAACCAGTTTATTGCCCTGGTAGTTTAAATAGGATTCCACCTGATAGCAGGATTTTCCGGGCTGTGGATTGCGTGCAAACCGTTTTTCAAATGAACTGGCACTGCGGTAGGTGATCATGCCCATCATGCGGGCGGCAGCCAGGCCTTCGACTGGCGGGTCATCGGGTGGATAGTGGCCATCCTTCCAATTTGGATCTGCAAACAAGGCCCGGCGCTGCGCTTCTCCGATCCCGATCGCCCAGGCGGAATGCGCCTTGCCCATGGCTATTAGCAGCAACTGTTCGGCACGGTCATCCATAATACCAAATTCAAGCGCCTGCATCCCGCCCATGGATGCGCCAATGGCAAACCGGACTCTCTTTACCTCGAGATGATCCAGAAGCCGCTGCTGCACCCTGACCATATCGCGAATGGTAACAGCGGGAAAATCCCCGCCATATCGCTTTCTTGTGATGGGATTAATGCTGAGTGGACCGGTGGTTCCGTAGCAGCTTCCCAACACATTGCTACAGATGATATAATGTTCATCGGGATCAAGCAGCCGGCCTTTGCCAAAGAAACCGGTAAGCCATTCATCGGCCGCAGCATGGCCCGTCAGAGCATGGAACACTACCACGACATTGCTCATGTCGGCATTTGGAGTGCCCCACGTCTGGTATGCAACATCCAGTTCCAGGAACTCAAATCCCGATTCGGTCACAAACGGAGCCTGATCCTTGAATATGAGATTTTCTTGTTTATATGACATTTTTCGATTGATTCATATCGAATTTCTCCTCATTTTGCATTTGTTGTTTGTCTGTTACTGAATCTTGGGTTTTGGTTGATCCGGGATTTGGTTGTTGATTGAGAGCCTCCGGCTGTTGCAAAGCCGGAGGCTTTTTTTTTGGATGTTTATTGTAAACGTGTATTGTGCAACGCAGCCACACTTGTTATTCAGACCGACTTTTTGAAAGCTTCTTCGAAGTCGTAGATAATGTCATCGATGTGTTCAAGTCCGACAGAAACACGAACCAGATCTTCGGTCACGCCGCTTGATCGCTGTTCCTGATCTGTCAGCTGCTGATGTGTTGTCGACGCCGGATGTATGACCAGTGTCTTGGCGTCACCGACATTGGCCAGATGACTCGACAGAACGGTACTATCAATGAACTTGCGGCCGGCTTCGTATCCGCCCTTGATCCCGAAGGTCACTACAGCACCAAACTTTCCGGGGTTGAGATATTTTTTTGCGAGATCGTGATATTTGTGTCCGGGCAGTCCGGAGTAACTGACCCATTCCACATTTTCGTTCGACTCCAGCCATTTCGCCAGTGCCAGCGCATTTTCGCAATGACGTTCGGTCCTCAGTGAAAGTGTTTCAATTCCCTGGAGCAGCAAAAAGCTGTTGAAGGGTGATTGTGAAGGTCCGAAGTCACGAAGGCCTTCAACACGGGCCCGGATGGCGAAGGCAATGTTCCCGAACGGACCCTCATCGCCGAAGATTTCCCAGAAATTTATGCCATGGTACCCGGGGGACGGCTGATCAAACAGCGGGAATTTGCCATTGCCCCAGTTGAAATTGCCGGCATCAACCAGCACACCACCGATAGATGTCCCATGTCCACCAATCCATTTGGTTGCCGAGGAAACGACAATATTTGCACCAAAGTCAAAGGGACGAGCGATGGCACCTGCTGCTCCGAACGTATTGTCGACAATGAGTGGAATTCCATTTTTCTGCGCCACAGCGGCAAGCCCTTCAAGATCCGGGACATTCGATTTGGGGTTGCCCAGTGATTCCACATAGATTCCCTTGGTGTTTTCGTCAATTTTCGCCTCGTAGGCAGAAGGATCATCCTCCCCGACAAATTTCACATCGATACCCAGCCGGGGCAGGGAGACTTTAAACTGATTGTAGGTCCCGCCATAAAGGTTACTGGTGGAGATGATATTATCCCCTTTTTGAGCAATGGTGATAATGGTGAGGAACTGGGCGGCCTGTCCGGATGATGTAGCTACTGCCGCCACACCTCCCTCAAGAGCTGCGATCCGCTTCTCGAACACATCGTTGGTCGGATTCATGATCCGGGAATAGATATTGCCGAATTCCTTGAGTCCGAACAGCGCCGCGGCGTGGTCGGAACTGTCAAAAACATAGGAGGTGGTCTGGTAGATCGGTACTGCCCTGGCATTGGTGGCAGGATCTTTTTCCTGACCGGCGTGCAGTTGCAGTGTTTCGTATTTGTATGACCTGTTGTCTGCGTTATTGCTCATGAGTTGGTTGTAATTTGTTTTTGTTGTTGTTAGTGCTGATTGTTACCGGGTTGACTGTTGCCTGGCTTGCCCGCTGGTCAAAAAAAAAGCCTCAACCGGGGCCGATGCCGGAAGAGGCTTTTACAAACAAAAACCGTCTTCCCTCATCTTTCCCTTACATGCCCGTGCATGCAAGAGCAGGAATTAGCACCTGACCTTCGGCATCACCGAAGCGGTTGCTAAGGCTTCACAGGGCCTGATCCCTCCGCCTTTCTCGATAAGAGACTTTCTACCAGTTCAAAGAACAAAAAAGGCCCTTCTCGAGATTTCGGAAAGGGCCCTAAGACTCAGCAGCTACGCATAATCTGACCCTCACCTGCGGTGGCAGGACATACAACAGAGGGCCATATAAGCGTAAGCGAAGATCATGTACAAAATTTATAACGCTTTTCAGCAGTAAAACTGCTTTGTTTCACAATGGTCTAAGTTTACCATTTTATTGCAAACGTGTCAAGATTAAATCTAATATTTTCCATCTGTTGCATTAGAAACCGCTCCATAATGCCCGGAAAACCGCTACCGGTAACCATAACTTTTCAGAAAACTCTCTTTGTCACGCCATTTTTCCCGAACTTTCACAAAAAGCTTCAGAAATGCTTTTTTTCCGGTGAAATGCTCGATCTCCTTTCTGGATCGTGTGCCCAGCTCTTTAAGCATGGTACCTTTTTTTCCGATAAGTATGCCTTTCTGTGAACTGCGACTAACCACAATTTCAGCATCAATTCTGTCGATATCCTCCTGCTCGGCATATTCAACGATATTAACAGCACAAGAGTAGGGGACTTCTTTGTCATAAAGCAGAAAAAGTTGCTCTCGAATGAGCTCGGATACAAAAAATCGCATGGACAGGTCGCTTGCCTGCTCCTTCGGATAAAAAGCCGGACCCTCAGGCAGCCGGTCCTTGATTTTGTTTAACAGTTCCTCCACACCGATTCCGCTCATGGCCGATATGGCAACAGCAGCATCATAATTGAAATGCTGCGAACATGCTGAAATGACAGCTTTTGCGGAATCAGGTACCGGATTATCCGCTTTGATTCCCGGTGTTTTTGCAGTCCCCCCTCCTTCCAGCAAATCGATTTTATTGACTACAAGCATGACCGGCAGTCCGAGTGCTGCCAATGTCTCCCAGACCACATCGTCCGATTCAGGTGGCCGCCGTCCATCCACCAAATGGAGTAACAGATCGGCATCTCTGCGGAGCCGGATCACCTGATCCATCATTTTCTCTTGAAGCAGGTATGATGGCTGGATGATGCCGGGAGTATCGAGAAACACGATCTGGGATTCATCGTCCGAATAGAAACCGGGAATGCGGTGCCGGGTAGTCTGCGCCTTATGCGTAATTATGGAGAGTTTTTGTCCGAGCAGATGATTGAAAAGGGTCGATTTTCCGGCATTCGGCCTTCCGATTATTCCGACGAAACCGGCTTTATGCTCTTTGTTTCCTGCAATTTCTCCAGTCATAAATTCCACACGTAATTTTGCAGGTCCGAAGCGAATTCACCCTTTGATGATGGATACCATCCGCCGGACGGTGTTTTCCAGTCCGTTAAACAGGGCATCGGCAATGAGTGCATGTCCGATACTGATATCCGCCAGGTGCGGCACGTGATCCAGAAACGGCTGGATGTTCTCAAAATTGAGTCCGTGACCGGCATTTACCCTGAGTCCGAGCTCGTGGGCCTGAATCGCGGCATCTCTGAGACGTTTCAGTTCGTTTTTGCGCACCGGATCGGTGGTGGCATTGGCATAGCTGCCGGTGTGGATCTCAACGGCCTCGGCTTCGAGCTCGGCAGAAATCGCAATATCATCTTCTGAGGGATCCACAAACAGGCTGATTGCAATCCCGGCCTGTTTGAAAGGCGGGAAGACCCTCTCCCGATAATCATCTCTGACCTTGCGCATATCAAGACCACCCTCGGTGGTAAGCTCCTCGCGGCTCTCAGGCACAAGTGTGACCAGATCCGCATTTATGCCTGTGCAGAGTTCGATCATTTCATCGGTTGCGGCCATCTCAAAGTCGAACAATCCCCGGGTCACCTTGCGCAATCGGTACACGTCATCGTCGCGAATATGGCGCCGATCCTCCCGCAGATGGAAAACGATACCGGCCGCACCGGCTTTTTCAG
>SLLP01000101.1 GCA_007133995.1 Balneolales bacterium | reverse complement strand
ATGGAAAACTCCTGAAAATAGTGTATGAGCAGGGGATAGAGACCGCCCTGAACCAGAACACTGACCATAACGAACTGGAAGAGGGCCCCGGTTTTCCGGTACCGGTGGTGATGCGGCAGAAGATATCGGGTTCCGGGAAGGGTGGTCAATATTATGATGACAGCGATGAAAGAGAGCTGGAAGCCAACGTCAAAAAGCATCAGAGGTTCATGCAGAAGAAGCAGAAGTGCTGCTGCTCCAAGGATATTCATAGAGGTTCCGGGTTTGTGAAAGAGCCGGGCCAGCATCATCAGGAATGCCATGAGTGAAGCGCGTGAAACAGAGACGGAGAAGCCGGTGATGCCCGCATAGAACAGAAGCAGGCTTCCTCCCAGAACCAGTCCGATATACCTGAGGAGAAGGGTACTTCGAAACCACGGAAGAATAACCCAGACGGGCAGCAGGATAAAACCGACATGCATGCCGGAAACAGCCATAAGATGAGCCAGTCCCGCCCTGGAGAATCCGGTTCGGATATCTGCCTGCAGATCAGAGCGGTCTCCAAGGATAATCGCCCTTGCCAGGCCGCTGTTATCAGCTGAAAACAACGGGTTGATCGCGGAGCGAATGCGAACCTGTTGACGAATCCAGAAAGAGGCCTGCCCCTCAGAGACATAGTCTGTGATTGCAGTTGCAAAAACCTGGCAGTATATGTCACGCCGGGATAAAAAAGCGGCGTAATCAAATTGGTTCGGATTTCGTGGCCGGGGAGTCGGCTGAAGATCGCCCTGAAAACGGAGGTAGGCACCGGTTACCGGAAACAGATTGGCCTCATCGGTTTTGCCCGCGAGTGAAGTGCGGTCCTCGAATGAAGTGCGTTCTGCATGAATCAATACCTCTGTCCGGAAGGGGATCTTCCAGGTTGGCAGGCCATGCAGACTGACCGAATCGACATCGACCGTGAGCATTCTGTTTCCGGAGCGTGTGGCACGATCGGATCGTACGACTCCGTGAAAAATGATCTCTTCCGGCTCGAAAACCTGCAGCATTAGTTCATCTGGCGTATGCGGCAGATGGTGCCGATAAGATTGCAATATTCCGATTCCAAAAATACACAGCAGATATACCGCAGATACGGTGTTGGGACGAACGGAGAATCCACCGAAACCTGGTGAAGCACGGCGACCAAGTCCGGATGTAAACAGGCAATACAGGACTGCCAACGCAACCCCCGCAAAAAGCAACTCCGGAATCCAGTTCCAAAAAAAATCTGTGATGCCGTATGCATCAGCCAATCCACCCCGGTAATTTACACTGGTGACCTGGTTTTTTCCAGTAGTGCTGCGGACAACTTCAGAAAATGCATGCTCATGCCCAAAGCTTGCTAATGTTTCACGGGGCACATCAGGAGCCGTTAACCGTCCTATCACGATCCCGGAGGCATAAATCAATGCAATGCGCAGCAACGGGTATGCTCCCGGTTGGAATGCGATCCTCTTCTCTTCCGACATACCGAATCAGCACGTATTGTAAAAAGGTTAAAACCCAACATCGCACCAAACCTGCATCGCCAACCCGGCTAAGGGTGCAGAAGGACGCTATTTTAGAGTTAACTCAAATCATGGCAACCATCTGCACAGGCAGCTCATCGGTGACGATCATGCGACGTATAAGAAAGAGAAGGATATGTGCGAATCCTTACAGTGCGCATCACATTTTTGGGGAAAACTCAGAGCTGACTAAGGAAGAGATCCCGTGTTTCCTGAATGTGAACTGCAATATTGTTGCGCAGCTCAAACAGCCTTCGGTGCAGCTCGTAGTAGTCGGAGCTGCTCAATGGACTTTCTTTGAGGCTTTGAAGATGTAAGAGTGTATGGTTGGTTTTTTCGAGTGCTTTTTTGCAATAGGCAATGTTGGCACCGAGCACCTCGACATCGAATCCCATGGAATAGGCTGCAGCCAGTTTGGTGCTGATAAGAAGAGTTTCAGAGACAAGAAAAATGAAACCGGGGTGCTTGAAATAGTGTGGTTTGCTGTCATTATAAATCAGCAGATCGGCAGCCAGATCCCGTGCGTCAGTGTAAATGGCAATGTTTTCAAGAGAGGCATAGTCATACATGGACTCGTCGTCAGACTCTTCCTCAAAAATATCTTCAAACAGGCTTTCGAGATCGTCATCATCATTAGTGAAATAATCATCTCCTTCAATCGGATTGTCATCAGAATCGCCGTCATCAGCGGGATCCCAGTCATCCTTGCCGTTGCCTACGCCTTCATCGTCCTCGTCACTATCGTTGAAAAGCATATCATCGGCATCACCCTCAGAATCCTCATCATCTTCGAACGGGAAATAGGATTCCTCCAGAAGCAACTCCTCTTCAATGAAAGCATCAACGGCATCCAGCTTGGTCGGAAAGTCCTTGATGTGGTTAAGCCACCTGGGTCCTTTACCGGGACCCGATTCAATCAGGTCCCGCAGATGTTCGTGGCGCTGAGTCATCTCATTAATATGAGATTCCCACTGGTGCTCATCCCAGATGTCGTGATGGTCAGAAGAGAACATGTTGGAAATAGAAAATTATGAACATACGATAGTACGCAATACCAACGAGAAGATTCGACTTTTTATTTTCAACTATCCATTTATTTTTACTGTCAATTACTGCAAAAGATCGTTCAGACAAGACAGAAATTACAGATTCAGGGCTAGTTATCAGGCATTTGTTACAGTTGCTGAAGCACCCCTTTCATGACCCGGGTCATTTTCGGTTCGGCCATATCGGCTGCTTCCAGGATGTCTTCCATAACGACCGACTCCAGGGCATCGGGGAAGCATTCGTCGGTTATCACAGAGATTCCGAACACCTTCATACTCATGTGGACAGCGGCAATCGTCTCCGGTATGGTACTCATGCCCACTACATCCGCCCCGATCTGGCGAAGAAAACGGTATTCGGCCCGGGATTCGAGTGTTGGTCCGGGCACAGAGGCATAGACGCCCTGATGCATTTTTATGTTGTTTTCCAGGGCCACCTTTTCGGCAAGGGCAATCAGACCGGTACTGTAGGGTTCGCTCATATCGGGAAAACGAACGCCCAGTTCGTAGTCGTTGGGACCTATAAGCGGATTGTCACCCAGCAGATTGATGTGATCGACGATGCACATGATGTCACCGCGGCGGTACAACGGATTCATACCGCCGCAGGCATTGGAAACGAGCAGTGTTTTTGCTCCCATTGCGTTGGCTACCCTTACCGGGAAGACGATTTGCTGCATGGTATAGCCTTCGTAGTAGTGGAAGCGGCCCTGCATGGCCACAACACGCTTGCCGCTGAGGGTTCCGAACAGCAACTGCCCGGCATGACTCTCCACCGTGGAAACAGGGAAATGAGGAATGTCGGAATAGGAAACGGCGTCGGCAACCTCTATATCTTCGGCCAGACGACCCAGTCCGGTGCCCAGGATGATGAGGTAGTCGGGTTTGAAATCTGTTGATTTCTCCAGGTAGGCAAGTGCTTCCTTACGCTTGGTGCGAAATTCCCGTACGGTTTCAAATTCAGGCATAATCCGGTTAGTGTGTTAATCGTCCAGGTTGTCGATCAGATCGTCCAGATCTTCAGCGCCCGGCGCATGTGACGTCGTTTTTGTTTTCTTTTTCTGATCATCCTGGTCGGTTCCGTTTTTGCTGTCGGCAGCTTCCCGGGAATCCTCGTTTGGCAATGAATATGTGGAGTTATCGTCACGTCTGAAGGATTCCAGGGATTCGGTAGCCAACTCCAGGTAGGACTCCATTCCCCTGATAATCTCATGCCGGCGCTCCAGCAGGCGCTGTATGCTTTGGCGAATGGACTGGCGCTCCTTCTGTGAATCTCTGATGATCTTTTCGGCCTCGAGCTCCGCCCTGGCAATACGATTTTGCGCCTCCTGCTTGGAACTGTTGATGCGCTGTTCGGCCGATTCCCTGGCTGTCTGAAGCGTCTCGTGAAGGGCTTCCTCCACTTTTTGATAATGCTGCAACTTTTCGGTGAGCCGCTGCATCTCCCTTTCCTGATCTTTGCACCTGTTCGACAGATGCTCCCATTCGTTCGACACGACATTAAGGAAGGATTGCACCTCGGCCACATCGTAACCGCGCAATGACTTGGCAAAGTTCTGCTGTTTGATCTCCAGTGCTGATAATTTCATGGTACTATTCCGGCTTGGGGGTTAGCTCCCAATTTAAGAGTGTGCCGGCATCAATACAACACCAAACCGGAGCATATTGTCATCTCAGCTTGTTTTTCATGGGTCTGTCGGCATCGTCATCTTTATCATCACTATTGGTTTTTTCAGGCCGGGTCCCGGGATTGCCCAGGTCTGAATCCACGATGATGGTTTCCAGATTCTGAACCCGCTTGGTCAACTGCTCATGGCGGTGTTCATATTCCTGGAGTCTTCTGTGGATGGCGTCGCTTTGGGCAGGTGCGCGACGTGAAAGTATGGCATCACGAATAAGTTGAATGATTTTGATAACGATGAACCCGCCGACTCCGAAAACGGCAATAATCGCGACTATCGGAACGAGCAGATCATCAGACAAAAAAAATATCGAGGGTATCATGGTCATTGAATTAATGTTGTGAAACTACGTTGGTATGCATTACGCGATGGCGCCGAACATTTCAGTCATACGGATACAGCAGTCCGCCGGTTACACATTATAATCCCGGGCCCCGAAAATGCTGGTTCCGAGCCGGATCATTGTCGCCCCTTCCTCGATCGCGATGTCGTAATCGCCGCTCATACCCATGGAAAGTTCATCCAGACGGATATTTTCCGTCTCAAACCGGCGGTGCTCGTCACGAAGCCGGCGAAGCATGCGAAACTGCTCGCGAATGACAACCCGGTCGGATGTAAGCGACGCCATACCCATCAGCCCGTGAACAGCGACCTGCTTGAGTCCGGCTGCATAGGCCAGCATATCGGCAATATCCTCAGGTTCGCATCCGCTCTTCTGATCCTCACCACTGATATTGACCTGGATCAGCACCCGGATGATGCGATCGACCCGTGCGGCCCTTTTCTCCAGTTCCTTGAGATACTTCACTTTCGAGATGGAGTGGATCCAGTTTACCCGACCTGCCAGATCCTTGATTTTGTTGGTCTGCACGGTGCCCACCATGTGCCAGATGATATCGTCAGGCAGCTTTTCCATTTTCGGAACCAGCTCCTGCACCTTGTTCTCGCCGAAATTCCGGAGGCCGGCATCATAAGCACCCATTATGGTTTCTTCGGGATGCGTTTTGGTTACGGCGACAAGTTGTACCTCCTTCGGGTCACGGCCACAGTTCGTGCAGATTTCGCTGATGGTTTGGTCGAGTATGTCGAGATTCTTACGGATCACAGTCAGAGCCTGGTTTGATTGGGGGAGTGCGGATCGCGGTATGTCCGGCGTTCGCCACCGGTCATTTATGATGTATTGCAACATGATGTAGTATAACCGCATTCCAAATCCGGATTCATACGATTCAAATGAAAGATACGTTTTTCAAAGATACAAGTTAGTAAATTCAAAACTTTTAAGTGACCCGCTAAAGTGTTATATTTCTTTTCTGACTAGAAAATGCTGACAGCGTTACTTATCGTGTACCGAAACAGAGACTCCATTTACCGATATGAACCTGCCTTTGATGGCATAGCGGACGAGCAGACAGGGGGCTGCTCCTCGGGAATATGAGCTACACCAACCATCATATCCTCGAGTTTCTGGAAGACTGGGCACCACAAAGCACCAAGCTCGAATATGATAACGTTGGTCTGCTAATAGGAAATAAGGATCGGGAAGTCAGAAAAGTCGTTACATGCCTTGATGTTACATCAGAAGTTACAGATGAGGCGATTGCTCTTGGAGCCGATCTCATCATAGCTCATCACCCTCTTATTTTCCGAAACCTGTCACGCATCACCTCTTCTGACAGCACCGGTGCACTCATCTATCGTCTGATTCGCAATGATATCAATCTGATTGCCGCACACACCAATCTGGATGCGGCCGCCGGTGGTGTCTCGTTTGTGCTGGCCGATACACTGGGACTTCGGAATCCCCGGTTTTTAAAAACTGATGACAACGGTGATCCTGATGCGGAAAGGGAGACCGGTTTCGGCGTCATCGGATCGTTGGACGAAGCGATGGATGTCACCGCATTCCTGAACCATGTGGGCACGTGTCTCGACAGCAACGGCATCCGCTACTCCGGATCACCGGAGCATATCAGCAAAGTGGCTGTCTGCGGCGGGGCCGGTTCGTTTCTGGCAGAGGAGGCGCTCAGGCAGGAGGCCGACGCCTTTGTGACCGCCGACCTCAAATACCACGATTTTTTCACAGAATCCGCGTCTATGCTGCTGGTGGATGCGGGACATTACGAAAGCGAAGTGCCTGTTGTCGGGCCACTGAGCGACCGGTTACGCGACCGGTTTCCGGAGATTGAGGTCCACAGAACGCGTGTGAACACCAACCCGGTCAATTATGTTTTCAGACAACAACCCCAAAAAATGAAGTAAACAGCGATAGCACATATATGGTAGACGTACTTCAAAATCTGACAAACCTGCAATACATTGATAACCGCATTGATGAGCTCAAGCGGCTGCGGGGCGACCTCCCCGAGGAGATTCTGGACATCGAAACAGAGATCACCCGGCTCGAGGCCCGCATCAAGCGCTCCAAAGCGGAGATTAAGGATTTGACGGTGGAAAACTCCAACCTTGAGCTGGAGATCACGGAAGCCGACAACCTCGTGGCGAAATATGAGGATCAGCAGCTGACCGTGCGCAACAATCGTGAATACGATGCCCTTACCAAGGAAATCGAAACACAGAAACAGATCAAGGAAAATGCACTTTCCCGCCTCGAAGAGATAGCTTTACAGAAGGAAGAGCTCGAAAAATCGGTTGAGGAAAGCGAAGCCAGGCTCGAGGAAACCCGCAAATTGCTCGATGAGAAAAAGGGCAATCTGGACAAGCTGATTGAAAGCACTCAGAAAGAGGAACAGGAGCTGATCCGGAAGCGTGAAGAAGCCGTTAGAAATCTGGATGCCCGTTATCTTCGCAGTTATGAACGTCTGCGCAAGGGGCTGAACAACGGCATGGCCGTGGTTGCCATGGAAAAGGGCTCCAGTCTCGGCATGATGCTTCCTCCGCAGGTGCAGGTTGAAGTCAGAAGAAAAAACAAGATCATTTTTGACGAGAACTCCGGCCGTATTGTGGTCGATCCCAGCTTTTTTGACGAAGCTCGCAAACAGCTGAACATCAACTGATTTGCATGGGGTCCGGCCCGGATCGGAAATGAGATCCGCCTGGCGGGGTGGCAGCGCCACGAATGATAGCTGTTGCAACGGCAAGTCATTGTTGCGGCAGAAACCACAGTTGCGACTCTCAAATATCAAAAATGTACGCAACGGGATGTAAGTCCGTTATCAATTTGGACAGGATTGCCGGGTAATCGCCTTCTCCGGTTCGGTTCGCCGGACAGAGAGGGAGGAAAGTCCGAACACCTGCGGACACCGCGCCCCGGGAAACCCGGGGAGTTCCGTTCTCGGAACATGGAAAGTGCCACAGAAAACAGACCGCTCCGGATGCGTCCGGAGTAAGGGTGAAAAGGTGAGGTAAGAGCTCACCGCCCGTTCTGGTAACAGAACGGGGCTCGGTAAACCCCGCGGGGTGCAAGGCCAAGTAAGGCAGTGTGTCGTCCGCCACT
>SLLP01000258.1 GCA_007133995.1 Balneolales bacterium | reverse complement strand
CACAAATCGGGTCTGAAGGTAATGGTGTTGGAAAAGAACAGCGGGCCGACGAGACCCTCCAAGTCCATCGGTATTCATCCCCCTTCACTCGAACTGCTCGCCGGCGCCGGACTTCTTGACACCTTTCTGGCCAGGAGTAAAATGATCCGGCGTGGACTGGCCTGTTCACAGCATGGAGACCGTCTCGGCACACTGGACTTTCAATCGGCCGACACCCTGTTCGATTATATCCTGACCGTTCCCCAGTGGATCACCGAATCGATTTTTATTGAGGAGCTGAATGCGCTCAAGCTCGGTATACTTCATTGGGATACAAACGTTACCGGCCTGACGGAAGGTGACTTGTACGAAGTTCAGATCAAGAAAAACATGGGCGCCCAGGATGCCCACGTTTCTTCTTCGGCAGGCCCCCATGTGGATTACGGATCATTCCTAAATCAAAAAACAAGCCGCAATACCGATTCAACTCTTGCTCAAACAACCGGAACCCGTTATGACAAGGACAGCAGAACAGGCATGGTAACGCACATTCTGCAATCAAAAATGGTGATGGGTTGCGACGGCAAGAAGAGCGCCATCCGGCAACTGGCCGGAATTCCGTATCATGGCCGGCCCTATGCGAGCCGCTACGCCATGGGGGACTTTACAGACAATACAGGCTACGGCTCCAATGCGGTGATCTTTCTGAGCCGGCAGGGCCTTGTAGAGTGTTTTCCTCTGCCGGAGGGGATCCGAAGATGGGTGATTCAACAGGATAAAGTGAATCCGGTTCATAATACCGGTTCCTTTACGGAGCAGATAGGACAGCGTTGCGGAATGGCCCCTGATGCGTCAGATTGCTCCATGTTTTCCGAATTTGGTGTAGAGCGGTATTTGGCAGAAACCTTTTGGCGAGGCGGGGTGGTACTGGCTGGCGACTCGGCTCATGTTGTGAGTCCGATAGGCGGTCAGGGTATGAACCTGGGATGGATCAACGCAGCGCAAGCAGTCAATCTCATTCTTTCCGTATTGAAAAAAGGGAAATCTCCGGGTGATGCCGCTCGAATGTATAACCGGCAGGCACGTAATCGGGCGGTAAAGGTAATTCGGCGTGCTGAATTCAACATGAAGTTGGCAAACCGCAACCCTGTATACCGGCTAAGAAACCAGCTGGTCAAACTGCTTCTCGCATCGCCGCTGCGACATTCGCTGCGCCGCCGCTTCACCATGCAAAATCTGTAGCCGAGCCGTTTATTTGACTTATGCCAATTCCATGTTTTTTCTAAAGTCCATGCGATGCCCCTGACAAAAAAAAGCCCGCTCATCCGGAGATGGCGGGCAAATGCAAGTAGTAAGGCCGTTTTTCCTTACGTTTTGTTTAGGGTTATTATTAATAACGTAAAAAAAATAGAGTCTGTCAAGTCAATGTGGCATCATCCAAGAATTCGGCGCGCCTCGTGATAGCGCCGAGCCACGGCATCCCAGTTGACCACGTTCATAAAGGCCCGGACGTAATCGCCGCGGCGGTTCTGATACCTGAGATAGTAGGCGTGCTCCCAGACATCGATCGGCAGCAGCGGTATCGTGACCATGGGAGACAGGTTCTGATGCTTTTCCGCCTGGAAGACCACCAGCCGGTCACCGGTCGGCTCCCATGCGAGAATACCCCAGCCGCTTCCTTCTACTGCACCTGATGCTGCAATATAGTGAGCCTTGAATTTATCGAAGTTGCCGAAGGAAGCGTTTATGGCCCGGCGAAGAGCAGCATCCCCGGGCTCGCCGCCGCCATCCGGACTCATAACATCCCAGAAGACTTCATGGAGGAAATGTCCGGCCCCATGAAATCCTACTTCCTTGGACCAGTGCTTGATCAATGCAAAATCATTTCTATCCCTGGCTTCGGTCAGTTTTTCCAGGGCATTATTCAGGCCATTGACGTATCCCTGGTGATGGATGCTGTGATGCAGCTCCATGGTTTGAGCGTCGATATAGGGTTCAAGATCATCGTAAGAATAGGCCAGTTGTGGAAGTTTGTACTGTTCCGGCCCGGCACCGAGTGATGTTGTCATTCCGGCAACGGATCCGGCAGATGCGGCTTCGGCAAGTGACTGACTCATGCCATACGTTCCCAACAGAGCAAATCCGCCAAGTGTGGATCTCAGGTAATCTCTTCGATTCATAAAGTCTCAATTTTATTGCGGTTTTGTGATCTAACAACAGAGTAACAATAATTGAAGAAAAAAGGTTGACAAATTTCAATGCCGGAATGACGGCTTTCCCAATCTTATTTAAGAATGGATGCGGCTACTACATTAGCCACTTTTGCCCTGAGATCAACCACACTTGTTGAATCTTCGGGATACACCCGGTTGGTCAGCAGGATGACGGCAGTACGGGTATCGGGATCCAATACCATTGACGTACCGGTGTAGCCGGTGTGCCCATATGTTCTTGTCCCGAAAAGGTCTCCCTGGTTGGAGGCAAATGATGAACTGAGATCCCAACCCAACGCGCGGCCGAAGGATTCGAATCCGACAGGCGCACTGGTCATAGTACGGACCGTAGCCGGCGCCAGCAATCTCCTTCCATCCACAGCACCGTCGTTGAGCATCATGGCGGCAAAAATGGCCAGGTCATCTGCGGTGGAGAAAAGACCGGCATTACCGGAGATACCGCCCATCACATCACGCGCCAGCGGATCGTGAACTACACCGGCGATCACACCCTCCTCATCCCTGTACAGGGTCGGGGCGATCCGGTCCAGCAGTGCCGCATCCGGCAGATAAAAAGTTTCATGCATTCCGAGCGGTTCATAAATATGACGGCGGGTCCAGGTGCCCAGATCCATTCCGGAGACAGCCTCGACAACCTGCTGAAGCGTGATGAAGCTCGGGCAGCTGTACGTGAGTTGGGTACCCGGAACGGCCCGGTCCGGAAGTGTGCACAGCCATGTCATCAGTGAATCAGCGGCCTCCGGTCCGTAGAGTTTCTCCAGCTGTCTGACCGGGGCATAGGATGGGAGTCCGGCGGTATGGGTAAGCAGGTGGATGATGCGAGGTTGTTCGCGCAGCGGCAGTTCCATGCCACCGAAGTGAGCGAATTCAGGTACATATTTCGAGACCGGATCCGTGAGCCGGATGTGACCGCTCTCAACCAGTTTCATGATGGCAACGCCGGTAGCCAGTGGTTTGGTGAGCGAGGCGAGGTCAAAGATTGTGTTGGTATGCATTGCCCGCATTTCGGGTTCGCGCTGCATCATTCCGTAGGCCCTGCGGTATACGAGGAAGTTTTCGCGGACCACGACCAGCACAGCGCCCGGTGTAACTCCGGAATTAATAGCGTCGTTTATGAGGGAGTCGGCTGCAAGCATACGCACAGGATCCAGGTTCATCTTTTGAGGTGAGGCATGCTGCAGGGGTTGCGCATCGGTCACTCCGAATGCCAAAACGGTTGCCAGAAAGATAAAAAAAGCTGAATATCCGGGATTCATTTGCATCAGTAATTGAGATCAGTAATCAGGATTGGGTCTCTGACGGCAAAAAACCACTGAGAATAAAGTTTTTGTCAGGCTATAAATTTAAAAAAAAGGCAGGAAACAGGGCAATAGAAGGGATGATTTGGCATCAAATTCGCATCGTTATTTGAAAAAAGGCGTAAAAAATAATGAATACGCCCTTCTTACATGTCCTTGTAGCAGTTTTTTATTCAACAAATCGGACCGGCAATATCAATTTCGAAGAAAAAAGCAAAAGAAAAAATTATTAAAAGCGCTTTTTTGATTCATATGAGGCGTCATATCCTCGAGGGCAGTCCCTGTTATGCGCACTGAACCCAACCTGTCTTTTTCCCATTTTTTGGATTATTCATAATTTGCAAGAGTTGCATTATTATTTTATCTTTCCAGACTTGTCAGTAAACCTGATTTATAGATTTCAAAAAAATAATATCACCGTGAATACCGAGAGTTTTAAAACATATTCAGCCAAGCCTGCTGACGTTCAGAAGAAATGGCTGGTCGTTGATGCGGAAGGGCAACCTTTGGGTCGTCTGGGAAGCAAGGTGGCTTCCATCCTGCGGGGCAAGAATAAACCTGAGTTTACTCCGCATATAGATACCGGCGACAATGTGATTGTGATCAACGCTGAAAAAGTATCCCTGTCCGGCAAAAAAATGCAGGAAAAGCAGTATTTTCGTCACTCTGGTTATCCGGGAGGGGCCAAGTTCGCCACAGCGGAAGAGATGCTGAAAAAAGATCCGACTTTTCTTGTCCGCAATGCTGTAAAGGGCATGCTTCCCAAAAATCGGCTTGGCCGTAAAATTTTAACCAATCTACGTGTTTTTGCCGGACCCGAGCACACTCTGGTCGCGCAGAAACCTGAAAAAATCGAACTCTGAACATGGCTACCCAATCATTTATAGGCCGCAGGAAAACTTCGACTGCACGCGTTTATGTACAGCCTGGAAAAGGAGACATTCTGGTCAACAAAAAACCGTTTGAGACCTATTTTGTGCTTCCCGTCCAGCGGAATACCGTAAACTTGCCCTTCGAAGTCACCGAGACCAAAGGCAAGTACGATGTCAAGGTTACGGTACGCGGAGGCGGCATCACCGGTCAGGCCGATGCCGTACAGCTCGGCATAGCCCGCGCGCTCAACACGCTTGAACCGGAGACGCACAATGCACTGAAGTCGAACGATCTTCTTACCCGTGACGACCGCATGGTCGAGCGGAAAAAATACGGTCAGCCGAAAGCGCGGAAGAAATTCCAGTTTTCCAAGCGTTGATTCTTTCTCAAAATATTATCACACATATGCAGCGACTTATGGCTGGGTGTTCCTGATCTTCTTTCGGAGTGATGGAATTTGTCTATAAGGTGGACCTGCATAGTGGACAAACCTCAACATAAAACTCTACAAACATGGCAAAGGCAGCCTCTGTCGAAGAGCTTCTCAAAGCGGGAGCACACTTCGGCCACCTCACGAGAAGATGGAACCCCAAAATGCGTGAATTTATCTTCATGCAGCGCAACGGGATCCACATTATTGATCTAAACAAGACACAAGCTCTCCTGCAGGAAGCCATCGACGAAATTACCAAAGTGGCCCGATCAGGGAAAAGTGTTCTTTTCGTCGGAACCAAGAAACAGGCTCAGGAGATCATTCGCACGGAAGCGCAGCGATGCGACATGCCTTATGTGACTCACCGCTGGCTGGGCGGCATGCTCACTAACTTTGTGACCATCAGAAAAAGTATTTCCCGCATGGAGGAGATCCAGGCGATGAAGACCGATGGCACCTACGAAAACATCACCAAGAAAGAGCGGTTGATGCTTGACCGCGAAATGGAAAAGCTTGAGGATGTGATGGGCGGTATTTCCAAAATGGGCCGTATTCCCGGTGCACTTTTTGTCGTTGATATTGTTAAGGAAAATATTGCCGTCAACGAAGCACTGAAGTTGAACATCCCGATTATTGCACTTGTTGACACCAATTGTGATCCGGATGTTCCCGACTATATCATTCCCTGCAACGACGATGCAGCCAAGGCGATTCAATTGATCGCATCCAATTTCGCTGATGCCATTATTGAAGGCATGGCTGAGCGTGAAGCATACCAGGAAGAGCAACTTGCCGCGGAAAGCATGAGCCGTGAGGATGCTGGTAAAGAAGAGGCTGAGCCGAGTGAACCCGAAGTAAAAACCACACGACGAAAGCGTACACGAAAAACCAAAACCGCACCTGCACGAGGCAAGATATCGAATCAGGATAACAAAAAAGCCGATTCGGACAGAGTCTCCAGTGACAAGACGGAAGTGAAAGAAGAAAAGGAAACGGCCGGGAAAGCCGAAAAGATGGAAGTCAAAGCTGATAAAGGCGAGACCGAAGCAGTCGCCAAGGCTGGTGGCAATGCTGCAATTGAGAAAGATGCCGGCACTTCCGACGCTGATTCAAAGGAAAAAAAGTAAGAATGTAAATTATCAAGATAACGACCCATAAGATCATGAGTATTTCTGCTGCAGATGTAAAAAAACTACGGGATCTCACTGGTGCCGGGATGATGGACTGTAAGAAGGCCCTCACCGAGTCCGACGGCGACATGGAGAAAGCTATTGAAGTCCTGCGCAAAAAAGGCCAGAAGGTATCTGAAAAGCGGGCTGACCGTGAAGCCAACCAGGGTGTCATTGTCTCCCTGATCTCTGTCGACAACAAAAAAGCTGTTGCACTTGAGTTGAACTGCGAGACCGATTTCGTCGCCAAAAACGATGAATTCGTACAGTATGCCAATGATTTCGCCAAAGTGGTGTTTGATTCCGAGCCGGCCGATCGTGATGCGCTTCTTCAGGAGAAGATCGGCACCCTCACTGTTTCCGACATGCTGAAGGATCTGATTGGAAAAATCGGTGAAAAAATTGACATCGGCCGGTTTGAGACGCTCAAATCGGAAGGTCAGATCTTTGACTACATCCACCCGGGCAACAAACTATGTGTTCTGGTAGAGTTTGAAGGCGAGGTCGACAACCCTGAAGTTGCGAAGGACATAGCCATGCAGGTAGCTGCCATGAACCCGATTGCGGTCACCCGCGACGTTGTTGACACCTCTATTCTTGAAAAGGAGAAGGAGATTGCGCGGGAGCAGCTCATCAATGAAGGCAAACCTGCTGAAATCGCCGAGAAGGCAGCCATGGGCAAGATGAGACGCTTCTTTGAGGAGCGCGTGCTGCTTGAACAGAAATTTGTCAAGGATGGCACCCTTTCCGTTCAGGATTATCTGAAGCAATCTGGCGCACCGCTGGTCTCTTCCTTTGTCCGCATTCAACTCGGCGGACAATAACTGCTAATTTATCGAGAGGCTGCCCTAACGGCGGCCTTTTTTTTATCCGCCAAACAAACCGGAGCGTAATTGTGAAACCGTACAAAAGAGTTCTGCTGAAACTGAGCGGCGAGTCGCTGCTGGGTAAACAGGGTCACGGCATTGATGGAAATGTTCTTTCCCAATATGCTGATGAAATCCGCGAAGCAAAAGATACGAGTACGGAGATAGCCATCGTGATCGGGGGAGGCAACATTTTCCGAGGCATCAAAGGTGCCACCCTGGGCATGGACCGGGTTCAGGGCGACTATATGGGAATGATGGCCACCATGATAAATGGCATGGCGCTTCAGGATGCACTGGAGCGCAAGGGTATCCACACCCGGCTGATGACAGCCATCCGAATGGAGCAGATTGCCGAACCGTTCATCCGACGCCGGGCTGTACGCCATCTGGAAAAAGGACGTGTCGTAATTTTCGGAGCCGGCACGGGTAATCCCTATTTCACAACAGATACTGCCGCAGCGCTGCGAGCCATCGAAATCGAAGCCGATGCCATTCTCAAGGGAACCCGGGTCAGTGGGATCTACGATTCCGACCCTGAAAAAAATCCCGAAGCGGTACAATTCGAATCCATCAGCGGCGATGAAATACTAAAGCGTCAGCTTTCGGTTATGGATTTGACCGCTTTTACCTTATGCCGTGACAACAAGACTCCATTCCTTGTCTTCAACATGGATGAACGTCACAACCTGGTAAAAATCATCAAAGGCGAACCGATCGGAACCCGGGTCTACTGGGACTAAGCCTGGTTGCTGCTGCCCGGCTGCTGATCTGATATCTGGAGACTGATCTGTCACCCGTAGCCGGATCTGTCACCCGGGATTACATCTGCATCAGCCCCGAAGGGCGAATCCCCCTTTTTTTTTTGCCAAT
>SLLP01000122.1 GCA_007133995.1 Balneolales bacterium | reverse complement strand
TTCCGCCATTCCGCGCGCTTTTATAGGATTATCAGACTGCCTGCCGACAGCTTTCGCGTCTCATTTAACCAGTGTAACCGGAATCGATTGCCGGTGCGAGCCCGTCTCTGCTGTAATGATGTAAATTCCACTTGCCCAGCCAGCGGCATCGATTACCACATCGTGCTGTCCTCTTTGTAATTCTCTATTTTTCAGCGTCGCTACCCTCCTCCCCTCCACGGTATAGGCATAAACACGAAGCTGACCTGATTCCGGCATGGAAACCGTCAGCAATGTACTGTTATTGAAAGGATTCGGTCTGGCCGGATGGAGCCGGAATAACTCAGGAAGATGCGGATCCGGCTCTACGGGTTCTGCTGAGACATCAACCTGCCCGAAAAGCGCCTTGAGTTCCATGTTTTCCTGCAGCGTCCTGATGGTGATGGTCTCACTGGTCTGGCTGTGCCCCTCCCATCCAGTAAATTCATAACCCTCTGCCGGTTTTGCCGTTACAGACACCGGGATATCCTGGAAATAGATGCCGCTCCATGGCCAGGGTTCATCGGTGACGCCGACCTCACCGGGCCTGATATCCACCGAATTGATCGTGATATGGCCCCCGGCGGGATCATTGACATCCAGTGTGAAATTCACCAGGCCGCGAAGCCCAAAATGCGAAACGATATGCCGGCGCTGTGCAGCCGGACGCCTGCGGGCGAAATCACGCATCGACGCCACCTCATCCTCCCATTCCTGCATGGTTTCGGGTCCGCGCCACCGGGCAACATGCTCAGCCATATGCGGTTTCAGCATCTCGTACATCATATCCATTTCCTGCTCCACCCTGCCAGGGTCAAATGCCGTGTTCAGCAGATCAGCAAACCGGTTGATGAAATCGTTTCGAAAAGAGATGTTGCGAAGGGCGCCGCGCAACATCTGCACCGACCAGTCCGGATTGGGCCAGCTTGCCGGGGCTCCGTGGACAGCGAAACTCAGAGTGTTGTGCTGTTCGCGGGCGTTATGTCCCTGTACATAGGTATAATCAAGATTGAATCCAAAATCGGTATCGAACAGCAGCCAGCGCCAGCGTCCGTCATGCCCCGGAGGAGCATCATCTTGCGGGCCGTCCGTCCGCTTCCTCCAGAAATCGATATTGTTGCCGGGCCAGTCGGTATTCCTGAAGTAGATGTTTGCGATCTGGTAGTCCCTGAAATTGCCCAGATCGATCCGATTCCGCACCATCTGCCAAACCTGTGGATGGTTTATATCGGGTTCCTGGTCCATCATCTCCCTCAGCTGCAAATAGCTCTTGCGATCGTCGGGCAACCCCTCCTTTATTTCCGCATCGCCCTCAAAAAGAACGAGATCATCGCGGTCCAGGCCGTACATGGTTTCGAAATAGCGGTGATCATATCTCTTGCGGATGTTATGAATCCCCCAGTATTCGCCGTTGAGAAACACCACAACCGGTTGGTAGTACTGGGTTTCGACGCCGGTGTGTTCCACCAGTTTCTGCATGAGTGCGTCTCGAAAATAGGCTTTGTCCCAGTCGTTGCCCGAATTTCTGAGAAGAAAACGCTTGTACCGGTCGGCCGGGGCTCCAGGGATAAGCGGATGCTCGAACCATGTCTCGCCATACGAACGGCGAGCATACATGCGCAGTGATTTGATGGGACGCGCACGGGAGGTTCCGCCATGGATACGCACACCGGCATCCTGGGCCAGAACCGGCTCACCTCCTTTTTCAAAAAACTCAAAATGTACCGGGCGCTCCCACTCTTCACCTCGGAGCCAGAAGTTATCCGGGACATAGATGCCGGTTGCATCAGAGAAAAAATGATCCCGGTCCGTGGCCAGCGATACGATCGGAAGCTGATACCTATCACGCAAATCATCACCAACAAAATAGGTCTGTGTAGCTACACGCAGGGGTTTTGAGTTCGGTGCCCATGCAACGGCACGCACCACGGTTCCCTTGAATACATTTCCAATTGGCGGTTTCCATCCATCGTTAAGTGGATCGGTCTCATCGATGTTGTTGGTGCGGATCATGGAGATGTCGTTGGGCTCACTGGTCCGGTTTTCTATCCGGATGGTGTCCCCCTCCATCAAACGCGTGCCGTTATCCGGTCCCGGAATACTGCCATCTATGGTAAAATAAATTTCAGCGTTGGCGGGGTGATTGGCCAGGGTGAGTGACAGAGCGAAGCTTTGAGTGTAAAATCCCGCATTATGGGAAAATTGCGGCGGTTCAAGAAGCTGTTCATGACTCTCACCGGCATTCGGGAAGCCGGGAGTGGGGTTGCTGAAGAAGACCCAATTGTCTGACCCGTCCTGACTTCTGCCATATGAATAATCAGTAGGCACATGAATGGGAGGCACACTGTCAAGCTTTTCACCGTTTACATCAGACAGCCTTAGCGGCTCGCCATGTTCGGCAATGCTGAAATTCGTGTGGAGCGGGGCACCCGGAGATCTGCGGTTTTTACCCGACGCCCAGATCAGCATGAATTCGCCCGGCCCCAGGGATGTGTCTGGAAAAACCCAGCGGAAAAAGTCTCCCTCGCGATCGGTTAATCCGTAACCGGTCAATCGAGCCGGAGCATCTCCTTCATTGAATATTTCAATCCAGTCCTCGAAATCGCCGTCTTCATCTGCCACCGTCTCATTATTGGAGGCCTGAAACTCGTTGATGACAATCAAAGTTTGCGCGGTCGCAGCGCTTATGCAGAAAAGGAGCAGAATTGCAGCTGAAGCAATAGCCAGATTGAATTGTATGCTGTATATCATATAAAAAACGAAATAAAACCAGATCTCAGGTAAAATATGCCTTTTTTTCGTGAATCATATGCCGGTATGTCATTGCGTCGGGTGGGGGCGTAAGAGGAAGCTCATACCAAAGCATCCTTTTTTGTATATTTGTCCACCAAATATCAACATCCCTGCTCGCACTTTATTTTATAAAACAGTTTCTTATTGATGCACGCTCTTCGGAAAGCCCTTCAGCACCGCATTCTTGTACTTGACGGTGCCATGGGCACCATGATTCAAAAACACATTCTCTCGGAGGAAGACTTCCGTGGCGACCGCTTTGCCGGACACACCCACGAACTCAAGGGCAACAACGATCTGTTGAGTGTCACCCGGCCGGAGCTGATCCGTTCCATCCACGAAGCTTTCCTGGAAGCCGGTTCTGATATCATCGAGACCAACACCTTCAGCTCAAATCCTGTCTCCCAGAAGGATTACGGGCTGGAAGAGTCAGTCTACGATATCAATTTTTACTCGGCACGTATTGCGCGCGAAGCAGCTGATGCATTCACCCGGAAAAATCCCGATAAACCACGATTCGTGGCCGGTGCCATGGGCCCCACCAACCGCACGCTCTCCCTCTCGCCAGATGTAAATAATCCCGGCTACCGGGCGGTGACCTTTGGAGATATGGTGGAATGCTACGCCGCCCAGATTCCCGGCCTGATGGATGGCGGCGCCGATGTGCTGCTGATCGAAACCGTATTCGATACTCTGAACTGCAAAGCGGCCCTATTTGCCATTCAAAATTATCGCCGTGAAACCGGGAATAATGTCCCGGTGATGATTTCAGGAACGATCGTGGACCAGAGCGGTCGCACTCTTTCGGGTCAGACCACCGAGGCTTTCTGGATCTCGATATCCCACATGACCAACCTGCTGAGTGTCGGTTTGAACTGTGCGCTGGGCTCGAAACAGATGCGCCCCTACATTCACGATTTGTCGCGGATCGCCACCGTACCTGTCACGTTGTATCCCAACGCCGGTCTTCCCAACGAATTCGGCGAATACGACGAATCGCCGGAATTCATGGCCGATCAGCTGGAGTCCTATGCCTCCGAGGGCTGGCTGAATGTGGTGGGGGGATGCTGCGGCACCACTCCGGAACATATCGCACAATTCTCAGAAGCAGCTGCGCGCCACAAGCCCCGCATCATCCCGGATTCCGAGCCCTACCTGCGATTGAGCGGACTCGAGCCGCTGGTTGTCCGCCCGGAAACCAACTTTGTAAATATCGGTGAGCGCACCAATGTCGCCGGTTCGAAGAAATTTGCCCGCCTTATCCGCGAAGAGAAATACGAAGACGCGATTGCCATCGCACGGGAGCAGATCGAAAACGGCGCACAGATCATCGATGTGAACATGGACGAGGGGATGCTCGACTCCGAAACAGTGATGACCACCTATCTCAACCTGATCATGGCCGAGCCTGATATCGCTCGCGTGCCGGTAATGGTGGATTCCTCAAAGTGGACGGTGCTTGAGGCCGGTCTCAAGTGCCTCCAGGGCAAAGCAATCGTCAATTCCCTGAGTCTCAAGGAAGGCGAACTTCCTTTTCTGGAGCAGTCACGAAAAGTGCGGGATTACGGGGCTGCAGTAATCGTGATGGCTTTTGACGAAGAGGGTCAGGCCGATACCTTCGAGCGGCGCATTGCGATCTGCGAGCGCGCTTACCGGCTGCTGGTGGACAGCATCGGATTCCCGCCCCAGGACATCATCTTCGATCCCAACATCCTGACGGTAGCCACTGGCATTGAAGAGCACAACAATTACGCGGTCGACTTCATCCAGGCAACCAGGTGGATTAAGGAAAATCTGCCACTGGCCAAGGTAAGTGGCGGAGTCAGCAATATCTCTTTTTCATTCCGGGGCAACAATCCTGTCCGCGAAGCCATGCATGCCGCCTTTTTGTACCATGCTATTCATGCCGGACTGGATATGGGGATTGTGAATGCCGGTCAGCTGGAGGTTTACGAAGAGATCCCCAAAGATCTGCTGGAACGGGTGGAGGATGTGCTCTTCAACCGCCGTCCGGATGCCACCGAGCGACTGGTGGAGTTTGCCGAGACTATTCGCGAAGAGGGCGGAAAAGACACGGCAAAGAAAGATGAATGGCGCAACCGTCCGGTCGAAAAACGGCTCGAGCACGCACTGCTCAAGGGCATTGTCGACTATATAGATGAGGATACCGAAGAGGCCCGCCGGAAGTTCGATCAGGCGCTGGAGGTGATCGAGGGACCGCTTATGGACGGCATGAATATCGTCGGCGACCTGTTCGGCCAGGGAAAAATGTTTCTGCCGCAGGTCGTCAAGAGCGCCCGGGTCATGAAAAAATCGGTAGCCTGGCTCATTCCATACATCGAGGAGGAGAAAAAGCAGCTGAAGGATGATCGCCCGAAAGGAAAGGTGCTGCTTGCTACCGTCAAGGGCGATGTCCATGATATAGGAAAGAACATCGTCGGCGTGGTGCTCGGCTGCAACAACTACGATGTGATCGATCTTGGTGTGATGGTGCAGGCGCAGAAAATCCTGGACACGGCTCTGGAACAGAATGTGGATGTGATCGGCGTGAGCGGACTCATCACCCCATCCCTTGATGAAATGGTGGATCTGGCCACTGAAATGGAGGTTCGGGGAATGGACCTGCCGCTGCTCATCGGAGGCGCCACCACCTCGCGCATCCACACTGCCGTGAAAATCGCTCCTCGATACAGCGGGGGGGTGTTCCATGTGCTGGATGCCTCGAAAAGCGTCCCGGTGGTAAGCCGCCTGCTCTCCGACACGCTGCGGGATAACCTTATCAGTGAAACCCGTCAAAAATACGACAAGCTGCGGGAGCGTCATGCACAGCGCTCTGAAACAAAAAGCTACCTTCCGATTGAAACGGCCCGCCGGAACCGGACGCCAATCTCATGGCATCCTGATGACATCACCAGGCCGCGTCAATTGGGCCTCGCTGCCCTGGATCCGCCCACACTGGAAGAGCTGTGCAGCTACATCGACTGGACCCCCTTCTTCATCACCTGGCAGCTCACCGGCAAATATCCTTCTATTTTCGATGACGATGTAGTCGGCGAACAGGCCCGCAAACTCTATGATGATGCAACGGCCATGCTCGACCGGGTCATATCGGAAAAGTGGCTGGACGCGCGCATCAGTTGTGGCATTTTCCCGGCCAACAGCGACGGCGACGATATCGAAATCTACCCGAATGACAACCGGGCTGAGGTCCGGGCCGTACTCCGCATGCTGCGCCAGCAGACCCGGAAGCGCTACGGTCGGCCGAACCGGTGCCTGTCCGATTACATCGCTCCCAAAGAAAGCGGCCTGAAGGATTACATCGGTGCATTTGCCGTTACGACCGGACACGGCATTGAGGAGCATCTTGCCCGGTTCGAGCATGAACACGACGACTACTCGGCCATCATGCTCAAATCGCTGGCCGACCGGCTCGCCGAGGCGGCTGCCGAATGGCTCCATGAAAAAGTTCGCAAGGAGATCTGGGGATACGCTCCCGACGAGGATCTGAGCAACGAGGCGCTGGTTCGTGAGACCTACCGGGGTATCCGGCCCGCACCCGGCTATCCCGCAAATCCGGATCATACCGAAAAACCGCTGATTTTTGAACTGATCGATGTGGTTGCGCGCACCGGCATCACCCTGACTGAAAATTTTGCCATGTCGCCGGCGGCATCGGTATGTGGACTCTATTTTGCCCACCCCGAGTCGTCCTACTTCTCCGTTGGCAAGATCATGGACGATCAGGTTGCCGACTATGCCCGGCGCAAGAATATGCCTCTGGAGGTGATGGAAAAGTGGCTCGGTCCCAATCTGGCCTATGATCCGGCAAAGCGAAGCGCCTCATCCAGCCGCGCCTGACGGGATGGTCGCCAATCCCGGTCCGAAAGTTTATCCTCAAAAAAAGCTGCCGGAACGTGTGGTGATGTCAGATAGATCAGATTGCGGTAGACTTCAAAAAACGCAGGATCGACAGGGTCCTCAAGCGCGATTTCAACCATGTCGTGTGGAATGGCGCCAGACGACGGCAGCACATTTTTACGGAACCATTCCGATAGGAATGCACGCACCAGCGTGACATCACCGGATTCCATAAGATAATCAGACGGGGCATAGAGCGACGGATCCTGTTTGTATAGAATCCTGACCAGCTTTTCCCAACGTTCAGGAACAGCCCGAAGCTTCCAGGCGGCTTCTGTCTGCGCCGTCAGAACCTGAGCGGACGGTTTGACCGAAGGGAAAATCCCGCCAGACGCGTTGCTCTCACCCATATCTTGTCCTTCATCGATTTTGTTGATGGCCGTTCGTCGTATTTCCAGCGCCTCGTCCAGTCGACCGGCTGTCACATAAGCATCGGCCAGCCGTACAAAAATCATCGGGTGATCCGGGGACCTGCCGTTACTCAAAGCCAAATGTTCCTGATTCGTACCACTACCCTGAGTCGCACTACTACCCTGAGTCGCACTACTATCCTGAGTCGCACTACTATCCTGGGTCGCACTACTATCCTGTGTCGTACAACTATCATGGGTCGTACAACTATCCTGGGTCGTTGCGTTTTCCATGGCAGTACCATTTGCGGAAAACATGGCAATTACACGGTCCGGATTGCCCGTCTCGATCTGCAGCCGCATCCACTGCATCCAACCGGCATCCCAGTCAGGATCGGCATCCAGGACGTTTTCAAGATAGCCCACGGCCCTGGCCGTGTCCCCGTTTGCAAGAGCATGGCGGTAAGCGTCCCGGTTTTTCTCTGCGCGGGTCAGCTTGCGCGGGCAACGGACATCAAAGAGTGACGGCACGGCGAACACGGACTCGGCCAGCCTCTTCTCATCATCCGTAACCGTAACACCCTGCACGTGGCGATGCCACTTTGTGATGGCATCGGACAACAGCTCCCCATATCCCTCTTGCAGCGATGAGCTGCGATATGCCTTTCTAAAGTGCTCAACCGGATACTCACGCAGCAGTTTGGCTGTAAACGATCCGGACACGGCATACGCAACGGGCCCCGATTCACGGTAAAAGCCGGTAAACGAAAACAGTCGTTCCAGTTCCTCTCTGGAATAGAACGCTTCATTCGACACGACAAGCTGGTCATAGGTGAGCCTTGCTGATGATGCCGGTGCAAGCGCTACGGCGAGTCCCTCCACCATCCCGATACTCCAGGAAGCGTTAAGCAACCGGTTGCCAAACTCCCTGGCGATTACGTGTACCAGCTCATGTCGCAAGGTGCCATCGATGGCGGCTTTTCTAATGTGCATCTGCGGGGTTCTCTGCCAGACCGGAACATAGCTCACTCCTTTTGCTCCTGTGAGGCGCTGCATCTGCCATTCATCTGCATATAGATAGCTGTTGATACGTTTGCCTGCCGGCCAGGAAACATTCAGCGTGTCCGTCAGTTCCCGGAAATGGAACTCGTGGAGACGCGCAAGAAACCCGATTTCAGGAGTATTATAATCAGACTTTGAATAGTAAAGCGCAAAGTGTTCGGTCAGGTGTATGCCGCCAAGCTCCTTTTGGATGCGTGATTCCGGCGATATCAGTCCGTTTCGGGTTGCAAGTGCGTAATTTATTGCAAGTGAAACCAATAGTAGAGCAAAAATACTCTTGAGGATGCGGTCGGAGCCGGCAAGGCGGGGAATCAACCAGAAAATCGCGATCCAGGTGAGAGTCATCAACCGGTAGAGCCCCATCCTCCCGGGATATACAACCGCCTGGTCATAAATGGCACCCGGCCAGTACCCGAAAACATGGTTGAAAAAATAGAGTTGCGGAAAGAAGAGCAGCGGCAGGAGCAGGCCGCCGGCCGCGACCAGAAGCATAAAAGCAATGGACATCATCCTGGCTTTCCTGAAACCCATAAGCCGAATGGCGCGTCCGGCCGAAAAGCCGAACAAGATACTGAAAACAGGGATGGTTGCCCAGAAAGCGGCCCCGTCTGCGCTCAGACAGCCCAAAGTTGCATCTCTTACGAAAAGAGGGATGGCGGTGGAATAAAATATTATGATAAGCGGCAGAAGATCACGGTCCCTGGCGCGGGGACGTGCTGCTATCCATGCGCTGGCAAAAGCTCCGGCCGTTCCGACCAATAGAGCCGAATCCAGATGAAACGAACCCACAAGCGGGAAAAAGAGCAGCAGGCATCCGGCGACCAGCGCCCCTGTAATGCCAAACCAGATCCAGTGTTTATCCATGTTACCGATTCTCATGATCCTGCACCAATTCAACCGGAAGTGCGGGGACACTTCGGGTTATTTTCATGGATTAGAGACATACGATGATCTGATGTTCCAATCCATTGGGTGTATGTTATCCACATATGAGATGGTTTGCAAGGCTGTGCCTTCAAAGATCTGGTTCTGAAAACGGTATATACGTTTGCTTTTTTTACAGTGAAAAAATTGCCGCTTTCATCTTTTATGAGTATCGTGTTTTAATTGAACTATCACACGCTGACTCGTGTACCTTGCCTCAGAACTGTCATGATTCACTCGTCGTTTTTTATTCATAGTAAAGTGAAGAGCGGATTCTCAATGATTTCGGGCATATTGATATCTTTCCTGGTTCTCGCCATGGCAACCGCACTTGCGGGCAATGCCAGTAACCGGGTATCTGTCACTCTTGTACCGGAAGTTGCGGGTTTGGCTGCTATCGACAGCAAAACCGGTACGCTCTGGCTGGGGGTAGACATGAACATCAAGGAGGGCTGGCATGTCTATTGGCGCAACCCCGGCGATTCCGGTCTGCCGACCACCATTCGGTGGGACGAGCACGAGTTTCTTACGCCGGGCGAAATCCACTGGCCCCGTCCCGCCCGATTTGACGAGGATGGCATCACCACGTACGGGTATTCGGATCGCGTGGTACTGCTGGTTCCTGTGAGTGTCTCTATTGATGAAAGCGAGGCGTTTATGCGTGCTGCAGAAAGCAATACTGCTGAAAAAGATCAGAAACATACTCTATCTGCTCATATGAACTGGCTCGTTTGCAAGGATATCTGCCTGTCTGAATCCACACACCTTTCCCTTGAAACTGACCGGGGTGGCAACTTTTCCGGTTATTCAAAGACCGCTGCCGGGATGATTGGACAATCACGAAACCTGGTGCCGGAGAACGTGTCCGACTGGCAGGCAAAGGCGCAGCTTGCATCCGGTCGGTTCAAGATCACCCTGGTGCCCGTAAGCCAAAAGGCCCTGCTTCCCGATTCGGATGACATCTACTTCTATCCACACGAGCAGGGAGTCATTGAACATACGGCGCCCCAAATTGTGACCGCCAACAGTGATCACCTGACGCTGGAGGTTGAGGTTTCACGCTATATTCGATCTGCTCCCGACGAAATCACCGGAGTGCTGTCATCGGGTGAATCCGGAAATAGCTGGGTTCGGGACCGAGACATTCCGGCCATTAAAATCACTTTTCCGGTTACCTCCGGAGCTGATCCGGAGTAGCCGCTCCGAGAGGACTTTTTACAAACAAAATCACATCAACCATAGGAGAAAACCCATGAATAACCAACTTTCGAGCATTATGATTCTGCTACTTGGACTGCTCTTCATCGGCAATGCCCTGGCCGAGGATCGCAACCGTCCGGAAATCGGTAAAAAGGCTCCTGATTTTACACTGACTGACGCCACCGGTAAAGAGCACACATTGTCAGACTATGAAGACAAGTTTGTAGTGCTGGAGTGGCTCAACCATGACTGTCCCTTCGTGGTTAAGCACTATGCAACCGGAAACATGCAGATGCTTCAGGAGAAATATCGTGACAAGGGTGTCGTTTGGTTCTCCATCATTTCATCCGCTCCCGGCAAACAGGGATACCTTAAGCCGGATCAGGCCAGGAAAATCACCCGCGAAAAAAATGCGAAACCGCGAGCAGTTCTGCTGGATCCCGACGGCCACGCAGGTCGCGCATACGATGCCAGGGTTACTCCTCACATGTACATCATCAATCCACAGGGAGTGCTTGCCTACATGGGCGCCATCGATGACCGGCCTACGGCGAATCATGACGATGTCCAGGGTGCTCGCAATTTCGTGAGTGAGGCACTCGATCTGCTGTTGGACGGACGGGGTGTCGAAGTTACTACCCATCAGCCATACGGGTGCACCGTCAAGTATTAAACAGACACACCTTAAACCGGAATTCCTTTCTCCAGCCGCATGTAAAACAAAATGAACGTCAACTCCCTATTTTGCTCGTTTTAACAATATTTGTTGCAACATGCATTTTTTTTTTGTAATGTTGGTGGTCCGTACATGCCGATGTTATTTACATGGTGATGTTATATTACAGACCACAATATGATACAGGAAAAAGAAGCCATAAAGGCGCGATTTCGCAATGACAGGCACAAGGCCGTTGCCAGTTTTCTGTTTACCTATAGCAGTGTGACGTCCCGACTTCAGAAGATGCTTGGCGAGCATGACTTGACGCTTCAGCAATTCAACATATTGCGCATTCTTCAAAGGCAGTATCCGAAACCCTGCTGCAACAATGCCATAAGAAAGCAGATGCTTGATGCGCGGTCAGATATCACGCGGATTGTTGATCGGTTGGTAAAAATGGGTCTCGCCAGCCGCAAGCACTGCCAGCAAGATCGTCGCAAAGTGAATATCATTATCACACAAAAAGGACTGGAAATGCTTGACCGGATGGATGATCTGAATGAAAAAATGGATGGTATTCTGGTATCGCTGACAGACCGGGAAGTTGACGAGTTGAACAGGCTTCTTGACAAAATCCGCAGCTAATACGGAATCATAATGAATTACCGAGAACCGAACGAACCTTGAGAAATTATGTCGGATAAACTGACCGCGGAAGAGCTGAAAAAACAGGAGGATTTCAATGCTGAGATCATTCCGCATCTTGACGCTACCTACAATTACGCACTCCGTCTCACCACTGATCCGAATGATGCAGAAGATCTGTTGCAGGACAGCATAGTAAAGGCCTTCCGGTTCTTTAACAGTTATCAAAAGGGCACCAATGCCCGTGCATGGTTATACCGCATTGTCAAGAACTCCTACATCAACAACTACAGAAAGGCCTCCCGGCAGCCGGCGCATGTGGATTATGATGAAGTATCAACCTACTACGAAACCATTCGGAGCGAGCAGAGTGACACCACAGATCTCCAGGCGCAGTTTTACCGGGGCGAGTACGATGATGGCTTCAAGAAGGCACTGGATGGGTTGCCGGAGGATTTTCGCACGCCGCTGCTGCTTTGTGATGTAGAAGACTTCACCTACGAAGAAATAGCCAATATGCTGGATGTCCCGATCGGCACCGTTCGTTCACGTCTGCACCGCGGACGCAACCTTCTGAAGGAAAAAATCAAGGCAATCGCGGCAAAACGCGGCTATCTTAAAAACTGAGAACGCTCCGGTACCTGTCTACCCGGAAAGAATATCAGAATGTCAGTTTAATTGGGAACGGCAGGTTATCTTTCCACCATTTTGCACCCCTGAGGATGTTGGCAATGGTTTTCCCATCGGTGATTTCACCACCGTGGGCCGCCTCTATCGCCTTCCCGAAGGGCATGCGCACCTGCTTGAGAAACTCGTCTTCGTCCACCCGATTGTCAGAAACCTCAAGATCCCATGTGAGATAAAGATAGATGATCTCGTTGGTGTAGCCGATACATGGATGAAAGCCACCCAAAGACACCCAGTGTTCTCCGCGAATACCGGATTCCTCCTCGAGTTCTCTTTTGGCCGTCACCAGCGGATCTTCTCCAGCATCGATTTTTCCGGCCGGAACCTCCAGAAAGTTCTGGCGCAACGGATACCTGAATTGCTTGACCAGTTGAACTTCACCTGACTCAAAAACCGGGAGCACTGCAGAAGCCCCGGGATGGTCGATCCATTCTCTATGTGATGTACTTCCATCTGGAAGTTGCACCTTGTCCTTGTAAACATGCAACAGGTTCCCCGAAAAAATTTTCTCGGAATCGAGCTTCTTCTCCAGTAAGGAATGGTCAGTTTCTTTCGTGTTCATCCTATAAATTTATATTTTAAGTTACCGGGTAGCTGTTCAGTGCAAGAAGCAAGGTACAATGATTCACCCGGAAAAATAAATTGTGAAACAAAATCAACGTCCGGCATTGACGCTAAAATCGCATGTGTCTGGAATCATTTGTAACCCTGGAGCGCAGTGAACGAAGAAACCAACATTGATGGAAAGATCATCCCTGTAAAACAGGAAGTCCTTACGCTCGCCAATGCCATTTCTCTGTCGCGGGCGCTCATTGCCGTGCCTATTTTGATGCTGCACCACGCCTCTGGCAAGGAGGCCAACTGGCTCATCGTGGCACTCATTGCCTATGCCTTCGTATCAGATTACCTGGATGGTTATTTTGCGAGGAAATTCAATCAGGTGACCGAATTCGGAAAGGTAGCCGATCCGCTTGCCGATAAGATATGTGCCATCATCCTGTTTTTCTACGCCGTTCTGCTCGACATCATTCCTGTTTTTTTTCTGGTTATCATGCTCATACGCGACGGACTTATCCTCATTGGGTCGTTGATGATCAAACGAAAGCGCGGAAAATACGCCATGTCGGTGGTGTCTGGCAAGGTAGCGGTAAATGTACTCGCTATATACTGGATTGTCGCATTTTTCTTTCCCGAAAGAGAACAAACAGTCGAATTTTTAATGTGGTTAAGCCTTATTTTAATGATCTACTCGCTCGGCTCATATGTGCACCGCTATATTTTGATTCAAAAGAAAGGCGCCGAGTACAACTGAGCTGAATCATCCCGGGTATTATTACATCAGCAATCGTAACCAATTAATAATCATAATGGGACTTTTTGACAAACTGGGATTCGGGAAAAAAGAGGAAAAATTACAGGAAGGATTGGAGAAAACCCGGACCGGGTTTCTTGATAAAATCGGCAAGGCACTGGCCGGCAAAGACCGGGTTGATGATGAGGTGCTCGATGATTTGGAGGAAATTCTTGTCACATCGGATGTAGGTGTGAAAACAACGCTTGAGGTGATACGCCGGATCGAGGAGCGGGTTGCAAGGGACAAATTTGTCAGCAGCAACGAGCTGCAGAACATACTGAAAGAGGAGATAACCGGACTCCTCAAAGAGAACGAACCGGATCGTCCGGCCGAATTTGATGCGGAACTGCAACAAAAGCCTCACGTGATCATGGTGGTCGGTGTCAATGGGGTCGGTAAAACAACGACTATAGGCAAACTCTCTCACATGTACAGATTGGCGGGAAAAAATGTAATGCTTGGAGCGGGTGACACCTTTCGCGCCGGCGCAGTTGAGCAACTGCGGATCTGGTCCGATCGGGCAGGAGTTACGCTGATCCAGCAGGGCCAGGGTGCCGATCCCGCTGCAGTCGCTTACGATACCGTGGCATCGGCCAAATCCAGGGGTGCCGATGTCGTTCTGGTGGATACGGCCGGCCGTCTTCATAACAGAAAAGCCCTTATGGACGAACTTGGAAAAATAAAGCGTGTCATGGGGAAGGTGGTGGAGGGAGCACCTCACGAAGTGTTGCTGGTGCTGGACGCTTCAACCGGACAGAACGCCCTTCAGCAGGCCAAGGCGTTTTCGGAAGTGGTGCATGTGACGGGACTCGCGCTCACAAAGCTGGATGGTACGGCCAAGGGTGGTATTGTGATTGGCATTTCACATGAAATGTCGGTGCCGGTCAAATATGTCGGTGTAGGCGAGAAAATCGAGGATCTTCAGGTATTTGAACGTGCACCGTTTGTCCAGGCTCTTTTTGAAAAAAAGATCGGCACTCCGTAGCAAGAAGTCTATCAATGCCGTCGTCAGCGGGCGGGAACTCTGGATTCTATCAGAAGTCGTCAGCGGGCGGGAACCCGGTTTCGTCCGAAATGCCGCCTATCGGATTCCGGCCTCTCTTTCACCTCGGCCAGATACCAGACGAGTTCGGTAATAAGTTCTGTCCGGGCTGCTAGCAGCGAAGCAGCAATTTTTTCAGGGGTATCTGATGGTCTGTGGTAATATTCATGGAGGCCGGAAAAAAAGAAAACAAAAGGTATGTTTTTCAAGGCAAACGGCCAATGATCGCTTCGGCGGTAGAGCTGAAGGTAGTGACCCGTGTCGTTGTATACCTCATCCAGAATCATGTTTGCGGTAGCGTCATTGGCCATCTGCACCAGTTCATCAAGCGTTGTGGAAACCAGGCCGGCGCCAATCACATGGACGTAGCTGCTGTCCTGCCGTCCGGAGTAGATATTATCGACGCTGCCCAACATGTCCACATTCACGTTAACCACGATTTCATAGTCGGGAAAGAGCGGGTTTTCAACAAAATACCGGGAGCCATGGAGTCCCCACTCCTCGGCCGCAGCATGAAGGAAAACAAGGGTACGGGATGGATGGTAGCCATAACCTGCCGAATCATGAAATGCCCGGGCAATCTGCATCAGTACAGCCGTGCCACTGGCATTGTCATCAGCTCCGCTGTATACAATATCGTTACTGTCATCCGGCTCTCCCAGGCCCATGTGGTCATAGTGAGCCGAGAGCACTACCATTTCCCGGCTCAGTTCCGGATGGCTGCCAGGAATGATTGTAATAAGGTTATCCTCTTCGAAAGAGCGGGTATTCAGTGAAGGTGTGTTCCTGAATCGAAAACCGGTGCTGTGCGGCATCATTGCCGAGCTGTTGCTCTGCCATTTATGGCGCAGGCTATCGAGTTGAGCCGGATTGTCCAGATCCAATATACGTAGAGCCATATCAGGATGGACAGAAACGCTTGCTCCCTGTGATCCTCCGGATAAGCCGGTTCTTCCACCAGGGCGCCGGACGAGTGTAGGACGCTCCAGCTGATGGCTCATCTTCATCGATTTTTTTTCCCACGACTCCACATCTTTATTCGGGATAAACATAACGCCTGTCGCTCCAAATTCGATAATCATCCTTTGAACTTTTTCAAACCGTGATCCATTACCATCGGTACCAGGCTCAAATACCATGACCCAGGTATTTTGCAGCGAGTTGCGCAGCGTCCGCACATCCTGGTCTGCCATATCAAAAAAGCCGTCACCAGCAAAAACGACAGGGGCATCATGATCACGGGTTCCTCCCTGCAGAGGGAAAAAATCTGCGCTTCCTCCCTTTTCCAGCTGTGATCGTGACAGGTACACGGTATCAACATCCACGCTGTAGATGTCATAACTTACCGCATCCCAAAAGACTCCTTCCAATTCAAATGACTGGCGAATAACCGGTAAACTCTCGTAGTCAGAAAAAGAGTCCGAGGTATAGTATTGTTCCAGGTAATCCAGTGCCAGCCTGGAACCCTTCTGACCCGTTCCACGACCCATCATGGCATCGGAAGCCAGCTGTTGAATTTGCTCCATCAGAAACGACTTTTCCACAAATCGGGCCGGACTCTCGCCCGGGGAAATATCGGGCGGCAAGGAAACCGCATCATCTGGAAGCTTTGAAGAAGCAGTGCATGCCGGAAAAATAAAAAGCATTATCAGGATCACAAGTCTGCCAGGCAGATTATTATTTTTCTGTGCCATCGGGTATTTCATGGTTATCTGGTTGGGTTTTCTGCTTTGACCAGTTCATCCGGGGAGTACAGCTCTAGAAAGAAATCGTTATGATTGCCGCTGGTGAGCAACTTGACCTGTCTTTCCTTGATGAGCTCGAGTATGGCCAGGAACGTCACAATGAGATATATGCGGGATTCCAGTCCGGCACAAATCTGTTGAAAGGAGCTCTTGCCGTGCTTCTGAAGGTGGCTTAGGACGTAGTCTGACTGTGTTTCTACATCCGTTTCCATTCGATGCACATCGTGATACTGTATGTCAACAACAGACTTCATGACATTCTTGAATGCCGCCATGATGTCCAGCATGTTGACTTCCCGAAGTGCCTCCCCTTTGTGCTTCTGTTCAACCTGGTCCGGCTCGGTGTTGCCTCTGACATAAGAATTGCGCGCTTTTTTGTCGAGCACGGTCATCTCTTCGCCAACTTCCTTGTAACGCTTGTATTCCAACAGAGCCTGCACCAGTTCAAAACGAGGATCCTGTTCCGGATCGTCATCATCATCCGTTTCCGGCTCTGGCAGCATCATCCTTGCCTTAATAGACATCAGGGTGCTGGCCATGTAAATGAACTCACTGGCAATGCTCAGATCCAGCTCCTCCAAAAACCGGATATACTCTAGAAACTGTTCCGTGATATAGGATATGGGGATATCGTATATATCCAGTTCATCGCGCTTTATAAAAAAAAGCAGCAGGTCGAGCGGTCCTTCGAAATTTTGGAGCTGTACGCGATACATTGATTTCAGAGCTTTTTATAAAAATAACTTTTTTTACAACAGGATGTCCAGTTTCTTTATTATTGGTGCAATTACGTGTCAATGGCTGCCATTATGTGCTCTTGTGTTGATTGTTGCCGTACAATGGTGTTTATTTTGTTCACAGCCACAGCAATGGTTTCAATCAGGATGAATCCAACTACGAAATGCGAAAAAGAAAGGAAGATCAGAGGCGGGGAATGGACTACAGCAAGCTGGTGGAAACACTTGAAAATGGTGACCCGAAAGAATTCAGTAAGCTCTACAATGATGCTTTTGAGGTTTTGTGTTCCTACCTGCGTACGAACATGAGGGCAGATGAGCAGAATGCAAAAGACTGTGCCCAGCATGCCATTATCAAAACCATGGAGCGTGTCCGGAAAGGGGCGATCCGTGACCCTGACAGCATATACTCATACCTTCTGCAAAGCGCGAAGAACCGGTATATGCGAGTGCGTTTCGAACAGCGAAGGAGCAACTTTCAGGAGGACATGGAAATTTATGCTCCTGTCGAGGAACAGATTGACCGGCTTGCTGAACAGGAAAAGAATAAAGCTCTCGAATCGTGCATTGAAAAACTTGATGAGGCCTCACGCGAGTTTATCCTGTTTTGGATTGAGAATCCCAACGCCCGGGGAAATGTTGTGGCCCAGTTGTTTAACATGTCTGTCAACAATGTCTGGACTAAAAGACACCGACTTGTTAAAAAACTTAGCGAATGCATTCAAAAAAAAATAAATGAATAGGTGTAAGGAACGGCCGCTATCCTTGTCTTACAGTTAAATATTTCAAACATCAACACTATTATGCCAAAAGATACCCCATCAGACGTCGCAAGGCTTATTGATGATTATCTGAAAGGTCGGCTCAACCAGTCGCAGATAGATCATCTGTGGGTCCTGCTGATGCAGAACCCTGAATATTACCCTCTTCTTGAGACACAAGCAGCAATGAAGAGAATGGATGTGGATAAGATACGCAGGAAACTGGAAGAGAAAGATGATGACGATAGTCTGGATGACCAGGAACCGTACAGCGGCTTCGTAAAAGACAGCAAAACCCCATGGGTAACTGCGTTGGCAGCTGTTGTTGTGATCGCTGTTCTACTAAATATCTTCAGGAATCCAGTGGAAACGGTAATTCACCCGCTGATCGATGAAATACACACCGCAAACCTGGTGGCTCCAGACATATCACGATCAGCTGCATCCGAGATGTCGAATTTTGAACAAGTATTATATCGGGCTTATCTTTTGTCACTATCGGGTAATACCGATGGCGCCATAGAAGAATATGAACGTCTGCTTGAGTACGATGAAATCAAACGGAACTGGGTTAATTACAACCTTGCCATCATGTATTACAATACCGGTCAACACCTTACCTCTGCTGAATTATTTCAGGCCGTTGACTGCGAACAGCTTGACGGTACTGTTCGTGCAGAGTCATGCTATTGGTTCATGACCAATAGTTTCCTAGCTGTCAATGACCTGGAGAGGGCAAGAGAAAGCGCGGAAATCGTTCTGCAAAGAGGCAGCATATACCGGCAGGATGCCATCGAGCTGTTGCGGAAAATCCAATATATGCAGGAAAAGCAAAATTAGAAGCCATTCGGTGAGTTGGTTCTAAAAATTGTAATACACTTATCCACCATACGAGTTTATTCTTCTCCGGCATGTTCATCCGAGTGTTATCGGAATTGATATGCTACATTTTCAAACGTTTTTTGGCAATTGTGTCCTGGTGCTGTTTATTTTTATCCCATGTACCATCATTTATTCACAAACATACCTGAATTGTGACAAACCCTATGCTGAGTGCCTCTGAGCACGATCCCGGTTTTGAGCAGCACATCCGTCCTTCACAGCTACATGAGTTCATTGGTCAGCACAAGATCATCTCAAACCTGGAGGTTTTCATTAAAGCCGCTCGCCGGCGTGGTGATGCACTGGACCATGTCATTTTATCCGGTCCGCCCGGACTCGGCAAAACTACCCTTGCTTATATCATCGCACATGAAATGGGGGGTCAAATTAAGCCGACAACCGGCCCCGTACTGGAAAAGCCTGGTGATCTGGCTGGAATGCTGACCAACCTTGAAAGGGGTGATGTTTTGTTCATCGATGAAATGCACCGGCTGAACCCCGTCGTAGAGGAATATCTCTACTCTGCAATGGAGGATTTCAAGCTGGATATTGTCATTGACTCAGGTCCCAGTGCACGAAGTGTACAGATCGATCTCATGCCATTTACTTTAGTTGGGGCCACCACCCGAAAGGGGTTGCTTACGTCACCGCTCAGAGCTCGTTTCGGCATTGATCTCAGACTGGATTACTATGGCGTGGAGCTGTTGCAGCACATTGCCGTACGATCGGCCGGCATTCTCGGACTTAACATCACCGAGGGAGGCGCATATGAACTTGCCCGCAGAAGCAGGGGAACACCGCGAATCGTCAATCGTCTGCTGCGTCGAACCCGAGACTTTGCAGAAGTAGAAAACAAATCGGAAATCGACGAAAAAATAGCAGACAAGGCACTGAATGCACTTGATGTGGACCCGCGCGGACTGGATGAAATGGACATCCGGATACTCAACAGTATTATCGAAAATTACCAGGGCGGTCCGGTAGGCCTGGGAACGCTGGCGGTAGCTGTAGGTGAAGACAAAGGAACAATTGAGGAAGTGTATGAGCCATTTCTAATTCAGGAGGGTTTTTTACAAAGAACTCCAAAAGGCCGGGTGACCACCCGAAAAGCCTTTGAATACCTGGGTATTCCGGTTCCTAAAAGGTATGACGCCGGAAAGGATCTGTTCGCTTCGGATTAACGCTTTTCTTAACCATTGCTTTTTTTTGTATATTTGCCAGCTACAAAAAAACAAATCGACCTGCACCAGCAACACGTTACAATGAAAAATCTTTTTACTTCTGAATCCGTTTCTGAAGGCCATCCCGACAAGATATCCGATCAAATCTCAGACGCCATTCTGGATGCCATGCTTGCACAGGATCCCAATTCCCGCGTTGCTGTAGAGACACTTGTTACCACCGGGCTCGCTGTCATCTCCGGCGAAGTGACCACTGAAGCTTACGTTGATGTCCAGGAAGTGGTTCGGGATGTGATCCGCGAAATAGGCTATACCAAACCCGGGTACAGGTTTGATGCCGACTCCTGCGGCGTAATGGTATCGATACACCAGCAAAGCCCGGATATCGCCATGGGTGTCGACCAGCTTGGAGCTGGTGACCAGGGCATGATGTTCGGTTATGCAAGCCGCGAAACGGATACCTACATGCCGATGACACTTCAATACGCGCATGACCTGGTGCGAGAACTGGCTGATATCCGCAAAAACACCACACAGATGCCTTATCTGCGGCCCGATAGCAAGAGTCAGGTCACTGTTGAGTACGACAAAGACAACAAACCTGTTCGAATCCACACCATTGTGATCTCAACACAGCATGATGAAGATGTGGAGCAGGAAAATATAAAAGAGGATTTACTTACTTTTCTGATTCCCCGTGTAATTCCAAAAAACCTGATGGATAACGATACTATAATTCACGTAAATCCCACAGGTAAATTTGTTATCGGTGGCCCACACGGCGATACTGGTCTGACTGGCCGCAAGATCATAGTAGATACGTATGGAGGCCGCGGCGCTCATGGAGGTGGTGCCTTTTCCGGCAAGGACGCCTCCAAGGTCGACCGGAGTGCGGCATACGCCGCCCGGCACATCGCCAAAAACATTGTGGCGGCAGGTATTGCTGAGGAGTGCCTGATCCAGCTGGCATACGCCATTGGCATTCCCGAGCCCGTTTCCATTAATGTTAATACATATGGAACCGGCAAAATCAGTAACGAGAAGTTGGTTAAAATTGTCCAGAAAAAGTTTGATTGCACTCCGGATGGGATCATTCGCCGCTTCGACCTTCGTAAACCCATCTTCCGCAAAACCGCTGCTTATGGTCATTTCGGACGTGAGGAGTTTCCATGGGAGAAGCTGGATGCCGTTGATGAGCTGAAAAAGCAGGCCGGTTTCTAAACAAGCACATATGCAATCCGGCTGAATCTCTTTAGCCACAGACAAGCACGGTGCTGTTCTTTTCTACCCGGCTGACGTACTGCCCCCTAAGGCATCACTGAATGGTGGCATCCCGGTGAATAATACGCCCGAAAAACAGACCGTTGGCAAACAGCCGGTTCGTGCCGAACCAGAAGGCCCGGAAATTCGGATTGTCTGTTGTCATGAGTACTCGCCCCGAGCCCATACGTGCCACCAGGTAAACCGGGCGCTCCGGCAGCCATTCCCGGTTTTCGGTGGATACAAACCCGCTCAGCAACGGCTCCCCGGTATATCTGACCGGTGCCGCAAATCGGTTTTCGGGATGCTCCAGGAACAGGTTGCTGTTCCTTAAAACCGGTAATTTGTTGCGCTTGAAACCATACCCGAGTGGATGGGTCCGGTCCAGCTCCGCTTCCATAATAACACCCCCAATCGCCCGCGATCCGCGCAGTGATGACAGATCCCGGTACCGGAGTTCCTCATTTGCGGGATGGGAGTACTCGGGTCTTTGCATTTCAAAGTCCAGCCAATCCAGTCCGTTTATCCAGGAAACAGCGCCTTTTTGCAGCATCAGAGTATTGCCTGCTTCGACCCACTGCTTCAGCCGGTCCCGAAATGCATCCGGCAGCCGCCGATAATTGCCGTGCACCATGACCACGGTATTGTACCGGTCCAGATCGACACTGTTCAGATATCTCACATCGGCCATGGTGACTGGCATCCGGTATCGCTGGTCCAGAAGGTGCCACACTTCGCCTGCCTCATACATGTTGACCCCGTCACCCGCAACTACCATGACTCCGGGCTTTTCAACAATCTGGAAGGATGGGCTTCCCAAATCCATTCCCCGGGCTGTCAGGCCGGTGCTTACCATGTGCACATCCAGTCCGTCCTCCTTTGCCACCTCCATCATCAGCTCCCGGAGCGCCTCCGCATCCACCCGGTCCTGAATGCCGGCACTTACAAGGATGGTGCCATAGTCGAAATCATGCGGCCCTTCCGCTGTTACTGCCTGGAAAGGCTGCGTTGCGACCTTGATACGCACGCCGGCATCCATCAGGCGGTATGCCGCACGCGGCGCATAATATCCGTGCCATTCGAACAGGTAGGCGTACGGATGGGGCTGATTTGCAGACGGGTCGTTTGCAGGCGCAGTATGTGCGCATGAAGTGTTTGCAGACGGGGTGCCAGTGGATGCCTGCGTATCCGGACCGGACCGGAACCGGCCTTCGGGGAAAGGCGTGTCGACGACGGCTGCTCCCAGCAGGTTTTCACGGTAGCTCCGGCGGTCCAGCTCCGCATACGGTATATCGAATGCCAGGGGCAGGGTCCAGGTGGAAATATCGTAAAACACACTGTCCTGAAATTCCTTACGCGTCTCAAACAGGCTGCGGATCAGGCGGTATTGTGGCTGCCCGGCCGGTATGATCCATGCATTCCCGCTCTCGAAACGATATCCGTCCGCAGAAAGAGAACCATCCAGTTCATGGATTCGAATATCATGATGCGAGAGCAGGTCCAGCAAGTGGGCATTGCGTGCCCGGTCGAACGGATCCCCGAAAACCCACGCTTTCACAGGATTGCTTCGGGCTTCCTCCAGGGCGCTTGATGCCGATTCCTTCATGTGCTCGTGCAGTTCCAGGCGCAGGTCGCGGGATCCATAAAGCGTCGAAAGCGAGGTCAGGAACTGATTTCGGATCGTCACCGGAAAGGCGACATCTCCGTGCAGGCTTTCCTGCAGATGTCCGCGGGAACTGGCTTGTTCAAACAGTATGCCAACCGTGCCCTGCAAATCCGGGTAGGTGGAACCTTTTCCAACATAGAAATCGTCAAAAATTTCGCTGGTCCAGTAAAGCTGATCCACTTCGTCCAGATAGTCCGCGTGGTACTCCGCCAGTTTTGCGGTCAGTTCGAACGTGCGCTGCGGTGTGAGCGGGTTGTCACGGGATGGCACTCCCGGCTGGAAGAAATAGGTTGCCTGCGACCCCATTTCATGGTGGTCGGTCAGCACATTGGGCTTCCAGGAATGAAATGTGCGTACCCGGTAGCGGCTTTCCGGGTGCTGGACCGGCATCCAGTCCCGGTTCAGGTCAAACCAGTAGTGGTTGGTCCGGGATCCGGGCCAGGGCTGGCGGTGCTCGCGGTGGTAGGGATCGCCGAAAGGTGTGAATGAGCGGTTGTTGTTCACCCATGTGGCAAATCGGTCGAGCCCGTCCGGATTGTAGGTCGGGTCCAGCAGCACAACGGACTCCCGCAACAGGTGTTCGACTTCCTCCCCTTCGGCCGCCGCAAGATAATAGGCAACCAGAATGGCGGCATTGGCCCCGCTGGGCTCGTTACCGTGAACCGAATAGCCCAGCCAGGTTACGACCGGCATTTGACTCAGGTCGAGATCCATCGACCTGGACGGATCGCTCAGGGCCAGATGATCTGTCCGGAGGGAATCGATGGATGCAAGATTGTCCGGGTGTGAAATCGTGAGCAGAAGCAGCGGCCGGCGTTGCCATGTCCGTCCATATTCCTGTATCTGGATGCGGTCCGACTCCCTGGCCAGGCGATACATGTAGGCCACGATCTGGTCGTGCCGGACGTGCCACTCGCCTGGTTCAAATCCAAGAACCTCTGCCGGGGTGGTTATATTGCCTCGGAACGATTCAGGACGGGGCAGGCCCGTTCCTTCCGGCATCATAAGCGACCAGATATCCTTGGTTATCAGTGACTTTGGAGTGGATAAAAAAAACGGCTCTGCCGCATGGTTTTGATCTGTAGCATGGTTTGTAACAGGTTCATCGCCCGGCACGTCCGGGGTACCGGGAAAAAAACCGGACTCCTGGGTGGACCCATATCCGCTGTCGGATAAGCCCGCCAGGATTGCGAATAACAGTAACGCCGAAAGTAACGTGGTGGTTTTGTACCTGGGGATGGAAATGCGCAGAGCGTTCTTTATGTTATCCATAAAAAAGGAGTGGTTATTCATGCAGAAAGAAAAAAAATGGAATTGCCAAGGTGTATAAAAATTTCCGTGTTTTACTCACATTGCGAACGAAGCAGGCTGAATAAAGATGGAAAAGTGACCTGCTTTAGTGGGAACCCGGCTGTGAGCTCCCATTATACTAAAGTTGTCTCTTATTGAAAAACGGCAATCCCCCAAAATGTCAACCACTTCACCAAACCAAACAACGCTCCGTTATGTATCAAAAAATCGAAGGTTATCCCGTTTACGGACTTCACGACGAGCAGACCATCCGGCAATTTCTGGATGTCATGAGCAGGGCGGAGTATGGCGCCCTTATGGCGGACGGACATCTGGGGTATGTCATGCCCATCGGGGGAGTCGCGGTCTATCGCAACAAGCTGTCCCCTGTGGGGGTCGGATTTGATATCGGATGCGG